>NZ_RAWF01000021.1:0-54889 GCF_003612075.1 Corallococcus sp. CA041A | reverse complement strand
CACCCAGGCGGGCCCCAGCCCCTCGAAGTGCACGCGGTAGTAGTCCCTCTGGTACGGGGTGTCCGTCCACCATTCGCCACCCAGTCGCTCCGGCCCCGCCATCGCCGTCACCCGGTGCCGCCGCCCCGCGATCCGCGCCGCCAGCATCTCCCCGGACGCCGTCACCTCCGCGTCCAGCCGGGCCGGCTGGGCCAGCAGCCGCGACGGCCGCTCCCGGGCGGCCCCCGCCTCGCGCCAGACGGTGATGGGCGCGGCAGACTCCGGCGCCGGAGCCAGCGGGCCCGACGGGGACAGCAGACCGCGCCGCGCCTCTGGAGGATGGAAGGCCCGGGGCGTATGCGCGGACTCCGGCCGGTGCACGGCCTCCAGGGACGCGGCGAACAGCGCCCCCTCGCCCAGCGTCGTCGCCAGCCGCGACAGCACGCCCTCCAGGGCCGCGTCCCCCTCCGGCGCGTCCCCCAGCGCCAGCTGCTGGCCCAGGTCCTCGTCGTGCGCGTCCACCCGCACGGAGACCTCCGCCACTGGCCGCTCCAGTCGCAATTCCCCCAGCCGGTGCCGAGCCAGGTCCAACAGCAGCTTCGCTTGCGCCGTGGGCCGCGCCAGCAGGAGCGGCACCTGGGCCTCGCCGGTGGGGTCCAGGCGCAGCACGAAGGTGAGCCGCACCGCCGCCCGCTGCCGCCCGGACAGCCGCGCGCCCAGCCTGTCGAGCAGCGTCTTGAGCGCGAACTGCACGGGTTCGAAGGTGTCCGCGGGCGCGTCCAACACCACCCGATCCTCCAGCGCCTCCTCCAACGGATCCGGCGTGAAGGGCGTGTCGTCCACGCCCCGGCACCGCGCATGGACCCGGGCCGCACCGGCGCCTCCTCGCGCCGTCACCGCCCCGGCCGGCAGCGCCGCCACCTCTCCCAACGTGGACAGCCCCAGGACGGTGAAGGCCTTCGCCGCCGAGTCCTCCAGCGCGCCCATCGGAAGGGGCGCCAGAGCTCGCGCGCCCTGCCCCTCCGGCACCACCGCCACCCGCTGGGAGCCATACCGCGCCAGCACTCGCGAGGTGAACGCCTCCGACGCCACCGTCACGTGCGCCCGGTAGCCCTGCTCGCCGCAGACCTCCAGCACGCGCGCGCCCAACTCCCGTTCGCCGCCCACCAGGTGCGCCGCGCTCGCGTCGAACCACAGCCCGTCCGGTGCGTCGCGCTGGAAGCCAGGACACAGGCCGAGCAGCGACTCCCCCAGCGCGGCCAGCGCCTGGGCCTCGTCCTTCAACCGGTACGGGAAGTTCCGCAGCTCGGGCTCCAACGCGGTGGCCGCCGTCAGCGTCATCCCCGTCCGCACGCCGGCCTTCAGCGCGCGCGTGGAGGCGAACACCACCCGGCGCTGGCCGCGCACCTCCTCCACCAGCACCAGCGGCTGGCCCGCGAGCGCGGGCGACTCAATGACCTTGCGCTGCACCGGGAAGCGCGTGACGTGCAGGTAGCCCCTCCGCATGGCCCACCCTCTCTCTCTTGTCAGCGGCCGGCCGGGGACAGCGCGCTCCCCAGCGAAGGCATGGGCGCGTCCCGGCCGGGGCGCTGACCCAGGATGCCCATGCCGTTGCGCACGCGGTCGGCGGGGTCCCGGTAGAAGTCCGGCCCCGCATCCCCTGACGCCTCCACGTCCGCGTCCAGCAGCCGCGCTCCGGCATCCAGCCCCACCTCCGGGTAGAGCTCCCGCCAGGGGCTCACGACGCGCGTCCCCACGCCTCCGCCCCGGCTGCGCTCCAATTCCACGGACCAGCCCTGGACGCCCCGGGCCTCCAGTCGCAGCCGCGCGAGACCGTCCGCGGGCGCCTCCGGCGACGTCAGCAGCAACACCAGCGTCCCGCCTCGCGCCGCCGCGTCCGCGAGCTTGCGCGCCTCCGTCAGGGCCAGCCGCTCCGGACGGCCCGGAGCGCCCACGCCGAGCGTCAGATCCACCACCACCGCCGTGAAGGCACCACTGCGCGCCAGCTGCACGGCGGCCCACACCCGCTGCGCGAAGGCCTGGGGCCGCACGACGAGCAGCCGCTCCAGGTCCACGCCCAGCGCCGCCGCCGCGGGGGGATAGAGCTCCTTCGGACCATCCACCCACGCGCACAAGCGCAGCTCCCGGTGCGCGGCCGCCACCGCTCGCAACGCCAGGCTGGTGCGTCCCGACGCCGCCTCGCCGCACAGCTCCACGGAGTGCCCCAACGGCAGGCCACCTTGAGGCAGCAGCGCGTCCACCGCGTCCACGCCCGTGCGCAGCACCGACAGCGCGCGACGGGGCGCCGCCTGCAACTGGCGGATCCGTTCGCGCAGCTCCTCGACCACCGCCAACCCCGACCGTTCGACCGCCGCGCCCATGTGGCCTCCTCGCCTCGCGCACCGCGCGCGCATGGGGCCAGTATCCGAAGCCCTCTGACACCCAAACAGGCGGCATTCCGAGTGCATCGGACCTGTCGCGTCGGGTGCTCCACTCGACGGAAGGAGGCGGATCCGCGCGCATTATTTTTTTGGCACCGGACATGACAGGTCACGTGCGGGCCCACGAAAAAGGGCCCCGCGTCCTTCGCGGGGCCCTTCGGGTGATGCGCGGCGGATCAGCTCCGGGCTATCCGGCGCACAGCACCTTCACCTCCACCTTCGTGTCGCCCACGCGCCGCAGGCACGGGCCCAGGAAGAAGATGCGCGCGGAGCGGTCGCCGCTGGGGGGCTCGTAGCGGAAGTCGCCGTTGCCCGCCGTGCACGTCTGCACGGATCCATCCGCGCGCGTGACGTTCACCACCGCGAGCCGCGGATCCGGCAGGTTCACCACGGCCACGCTCTGCGCCACCGTGGCCAGGTCCGCGATGTCCAGCAGCGTCTGCTGGTAGCTCGTCTTGCAGATGGAATCCAGGTTCGCCCGGGTCGCGTCGAACGCCTTCGCCATGTCGCTCTGCCGGTAGCCGGGCCCGTAGGACGTCGGGCAGTCGACGTTGCGCACGTAGGTGGTGCCGCTCGTCGTGTCCACGATCAGCTCCGCGCGCTTGTCCGTCACCGCCACCGGCCCGATGGTCGCCCACAGCACCTCGCGCGACACGCCCTGGCTGTCACGCAGGCTCTGGAAGGCCTGGTAGTACTCCGACACCGGCGTCAGCTTGTCCCCCTGCTCCGTGCACGAGTCCACGGCCCGGTCCTCGCCCAGCGCCACCGGGGGCGGCCGCTGGGTGGAGCTGCAGTCCTCCTCGTCGGACACCACCACCACCAGCAGGCGGGCGTCGTCCCGCAGGAAGCCCCCGTTGCCCCCTTCCGCCAGGGGTTGGGTGGCCAGGGGCGAAGCGACCGCCAGCCGCACCGCCTCGAAGGGCGCTTCCTGGCCGCTGCCGGAGGTGCCCTGGTCCACCAGCCGCTGGAACTTGGGCAGCAGCAGCGGATCCGACCCCTCGATGAAGCGCTCGGCGGTGGGCTGGTTCGCCTCGTCCCTCACCGGCCGCAGCCGGCCCTCCTGATCCGGGAAGGAGCGGATGACGTCCGCCCCGTCCGCGAAGCGCTGGCGCTGGTACACGGAGGTGGTGATGACCCCCACGCGGAAGTCCTGGGACACACCGTTGCCCTCCTTCAGCGCGGCCAGGAAGGCGGGCAGTTCCGTCGCGATGCCCTGCTGCTCCTCGCTCATGGATCCTGAGTTGTCGATGACGAAGAGGATGTCCGTCTTCTGGGGGGCCACCAACGGAGGGCTCGCCTCGCAGGTGTCCGGGACCGTGGAGCCGTCATCATCCACGGGGGAGTGGCATCCGAGCGCCAGGAGCGCGGACAGCGACATCAGGTGGGCGCAGGTGTGGAGCTTCACATCGTCCTCCAGTGCGGGGACGCGCGCTCGCGCACCGCATCAGGCGTGAGAGGGGGCAAGCATGCCCCACCCCTTCACCGGACGCGAGACTTCTGGGCCGTTACATAGAGGAGAGTCGTACAGCCGACGAGGCACGGAAATAACGCACATCGCGTTTGCCATGTCCCTTTTGGTTGTTACGTTGGTTCATCCGCCGCAGAAAACAACCGGATGGTTCACCGGCCCGGCCGCTTGCTGACCGGGTTCAAGCAAGGAAGAGGCCGAACTCCCATGTCTGACGAGAAGAAGAAGGGCACCGCGGCCAGCGCCATGCCCACCGCGATGGCCCCTCCGGGGCTCATCAACAAGGAAGACATTCCGCAGGTGCTGCCCATCCTGCCGCTGCGCAACAGTGTCTTCTTCCCCGGCGGCGTGCTGCCCCTGGCCGTCGGCCGCCAGAAGACGATTGCGCTGATCAAGGACGCCGTCCGTGACGACCAGGTCATCGGCGTCGTGACGCAGCGCCGCGCCGAGGAAGAGGATCCGGGCGCGTCCGACCTGTACACGATGGGCACCGTCGCCCGCATCGTGAAGCTCTTGAAGATGGGCGAGGACAACTACTCGCTCGTGGTCCAGGGCCTCGCGCGCTTCCGCGTGATGGAGCTGGTCCAGGAAGCGCCCTACCTGAAGGCTCGCGTCGACGCGGTCGAGGACAAGACCTCCTCCGAGAACGTCGAGGTCGAGGCCCTGGGCATCAACCTGAAGAAGCTGGCGCGCGAGGTCATCGAGCTGATGCCCGAGCTGCCCGCCGCCGCCACGGAGCTGGTGGAGAGCATCACGCATCCGGGCCACCTGGCGGACCTCATCGCCGCCAACGTGGACGTGCCCATCGAGGAGAAGCAGGCCGTGCTGGAGACGGTCGACCTCAAGGCGCGCATGAAGCTCGTCCTGGAGCTGCTCAACCGCAAGCGGGAGATCCTCAAGCTCTCCAACAAGATCGACTCCGCCGTGAAGGGCGAGATGTCGAAGACCCAGCGCGAGTACTACCTGCGCCAGCAGCTCAAGGCGATCAAGGAAGAGCTCGGCGAGATGGGCGAAGAGGAAGAGGAGCTGGACGAGCTCCAGGAGCGCCTGAAGAAGGCCGCCCTGCCCCCCGAGGTGGAGAAGGTCGCACAGAAGGAGCTCAACCGCCTGAAGACGATTCCGGCGGCCTCCAGCGAGTACACCGTCGCGCGCACCTACCTGGACTGGATCGCGGACCTGCCGTGGTCGAAGATCAGCGAGGACAACCTCGACATCGAGAACGCGCGCCAGCAGCTGGACAAGGATCACTTCGGCATCAAGAAGGTGAAGAAGCGCATCCTGGAGTACCTGGCCGTCCGCAAGCTGAAGAACGACATGCGCGGGCCCATCCTGTGCCTCGTCGGTCCCCCGGGCGTCGGCAAGACGTCGCTGGGCCAGAGCGTGGCCAAGGCCACGGGCCGCAAGTTCGTGCGCCTGTCGCTGGGCGGCGTGCGTGACGAGGCCGAAATCCGTGGCCACCGCCGCACGTACGTGGGCGCGCTGCCGGGCCGCTTCATCCAGAGCATGAAGAAGGCCGGGACGAAGAACCCGGTCATGATGCTGGACGAAATCGACAAGCTGGGCGCGGACTTCCGCGGCGACCCGAGCGCGGCGCTGCTGGAGGTGCTGGACCCGGAGCAGAACAGCACGTTCAGCGACCACTACCTGGACGTGGCGTTCGACCTGTCGAAGGTCATGTTCGTCGCCACGGCGAACCAGCTGGATCCCATCCCCGGGCCGCTCCGCGACCGCATGGAGATCATCGAGCTGACGGGCTACACGTTCGAGGAGAAGCAGGCCATCGCCCGCATCCACCTCGTGCCGAAGCAGCTCAGGGAGCACGGCCTCAACGGGGACCACATCGAGATACAGGATGAGGCACTGCTCATCCTGACCACGTCGTACACCCGCGAGGCGGGCGTGCGTAACCTGGAGCGCCGCATCGCGGACATCTGCCGCGCGGTGGCGGTGGAAGTGGCCGGCGGCAAGATGGAGAAGCAGACCATCGGCGCGGAGCGGGTGAAGGAGATCCTCGGGCCCGAGATGTTCTACTCGGAGGTCGCGGAGCGCACGGAGGTTCCCGGTGTGGCGACGGGCCTCGCGTGGACCGCGGCGGGCGGAGATCTGCTCTTCATCGAAGCGACCAAGATGGCGGGCAAGGGTGGCATGACCCTGACCGGCCAGCTGGGCGACGTGATGAAGGAGTCCGCCACGGCGGCCCTGAGCTACCTGCGCAGCAAGGCGGAGGCGCTGGGCATCCCGTCCAACTTCCTGGAGAAGACGGACCTGCACCTGCACTTCCCCGCGGGCTCCATCCCCAAGGATGGTCCTTCGGCCGGCGTCACCATCCTGACCGCGCTCACCAGCCTGCTGACGGGCATCCGGGTGCGTCACGACACGGCGATGACGGGCGAGGCCACGCTGCGTGGCCTGGTGCTGCCGGTGGGCGGCATCAAGGAGAAGGTCCTGGCGGCGCACCGCGCGGGCATCAAGCGCGTCATCCTGCCGGAGCGTTGCCGCAAGGACCTGATCGACGTGCCGGATCAGGCGAAGAACGAGCTGGAGTTCATCTTCGCCACGAAGATGGACGAGGTCCTCAACGCCGCGCTGGAGACGTCTCCGTTCAAGGAGGGCGCCGCGATCGCCGCGCCCACCACGGACACGCCTCCGGCGGAAGTCCGGGCGTAACGAGGTCCATGGTTTGAAGTGACGCGGGCAGGTTCCCTTCATCGGGGACCTGCCCGTCGTCTTTTTCATGCAGGGCATACACGAAGGAGCGGACCCATGAAGTACGCCAACCTGGGACACACCGGCCTGCGGGTCTCCCGCATCTGCCTGGGCTGCATGAGTTACGGCACTCCGAAGTGGCGCCCGTGGGTGCTGGACGAAGAGGCGGCGCAGCCCTTCTTCCGCCGCGCGGTGGAGCTGGGCGTCACCTTCTTCGACACCGCGAACATGTACTCGGACGGGGTCAGTGAAGAGGTGACGGGCCGCGCGCTGCGCAAGTACGCGAAGCTGGACGAGGTGGTGCTGGCGACGAAGGTCTACTTCCCCACGGGCAGCGGCCAGAACGAGCGCGGCCTGTCGCGCAAGGCCATCACCCAGGCGTGCGAGGCGAGCCTCAAGCGGCTGGGCGTGGACACCATCGACCTCTACCAAATCCATCGGATGGATCCGAACACGCCCATCGAGGAGACGCTGGCCGCGTTGGATCAGCTCGTGCGCCAGGGGAAGGTGCGCTACCTGGGAGCGAGCTCCGCGTACGCGTGGCAGTTCATGCGAGCGCTCAGCGTGTCCGAGCGCAATGGCTGGGCGCGCTTCGTGTCCATGCAGAACCACTACAACCTGGTCTACCGCGAGGAGGAGCGGGAGATGCTGCCCCTCTGCGAGGCGGAAGGCGTGGGCGTCATCCCGTGGTCGCCGCTGGCGCGAGGACTGCTCGCGGGTTCGCGCAAGTCGCTGGACGACAAGGAGGCCACGACGCGCGCGGGCTCCGACACGCTGTCACCCATCCTCTACAACCAGCCCGGGGACTGGGACGTGGTGGAGGCGGTGAAGCAGGTGGCGGAGGCGCGCAAGGCCCCGCCCGCGCAGGTGGCCCTGGCGTGGCTGTTGTCCAAGCCCGTCGTCACCGCGCCCATCATCGGCGCGACGAAGCCCGAGCACCTGGAGGACGCGGTGAAGGCCGTGAGCCTCAAGCTCGCGCCGGAAGAAGTGAAGGCGCTGGAGGCCCCCTACAAGCCGCACGCGGTGCGCGGCCTGTAGGCGGTGCCAGGGGTGGACGCGCTTCAGCGCTCCTTCACGAGCGCGTCCACCTTCTTCTCCAGCGGCTTCACGTCCTCGAAGAACGAGTCCATGGAGTGCGCCGGGGCCACGCGCAGCACCGGCGGCAGGAGCGAGCGGGGGAACTCCAGCTCCTCACTGAAGGGTTCGTTGCCCAGCACCTCCGACGCGTTCGTGAGGATCAGCACGCCCACCGACGCGATGACGAGCCCGCGCACCACCCGCTTGCCGCTCCAGCGCGTCACGTAGCGCAGGTGCCAGTAGAGCCCCCACCCCACCAGTGCCAACACGGCCAGCATGCGCACGAAGCCCAGCCACGAGCCCAGCGAGAAGCTGAAGCTCACGAGCGCGAAGAGGGGCGGTAGAAGCGCGAAGCCCAGCAGCACCAGGGCGGCGATGGTGGTGTGCACGCGGAAGTGGAAGCGCTTGCGCGCGATGCGGCTCGCCAGAGACCAGCCTCCGGCCCACAGGAGCGCCAGTCCCAGGGGCACCACCGCGGACATCAGCAGGTCACCCCAGTCCGTCTTCCGGAACTGGGTCACCCGCTCGGAGATGAAGGACGTCACGACCAGCGCCTGCAGCGTGAACGCGAAGGCCCGGGGGCGCTCGATCAGACGCTCACTGGGGGCTTCGGGGGCTTCGTTGACGACCGTGTCCTCCACCACGAAGGAGCGGGGCCGGAAGCGCAGCACCGTGTCCCCCACGGACACGCGCGCGTCCGGGGTGATGACCAGTTCCTTCAGCGGCGCCCACGGCTCCACGCTGAAGGTGCCGTTGACGCTGCCCACGTCATGCAGCACCACCGCGCCGTCCTCGCGCCGCTCCAGGCGCAGGTGTTCGGCGGAGACCTTCGGGTCGTCCAGGATGATGTCGTTGGCGTAGCCGCGCCCCACCGTCACCGGCAGCGTGTCCAGCCGGTGGCGGGACTGGACGGCGTCCCCTTCCAGCACCTCCAGGAAGATCACTTCGCCCATGACAGGCCCTCCAGGTAGCGGCGCGCCAGCTTGCGAGCGTTCTCCGCGGAGAAGCCGCCCAGCGTGAGGCTGGTGTCCACGCCGTGTGTGGATGCGTTCAGCGTGGCCGCGCGCAGCACCAGGTCGTAGAGGCCCGGGAAGCGGCGGTAGGCGCGCATGCAGATGGCGGCGCGCACAGTGAGGCCGTTCACGTCCACGAACTCCGACTTGCAGCGGAAGTTGGTGACGTCCTCGCGCGTGGCGGCCACCGCGTCCGGGTCCTGCGAGAAGAGCGTGCTGTAGAGCGCGGAGAAGCGCATCGCGCCCAGCTTCTGGCTTTCCACGTGCTGGTGCAGGTAGGCCACCACGCCCGTGCGGTGGCTGGAGGACAGGAAGATGTCCTCCTCGGAGGAGCACTGGTAGCTCGTCACCGTGTAGGGCGTCTCCGGATCATGCGGCGTGTCGCCCCAGCACTTGAGGAAGGGGCTCCAGCGGCCGGGGACGCGGTACTCGCCCAGCGACTGCTTCGGCAGGTCCGTGGCCATCAGCCGGTCGGTGATGCGCTGCTGGTTGGCCAGCAGCTGATCCTTCACGGACGTCATCAGCGCGGCCGGGTCCGGAGGCGCTTCCTGCTCCAGCGCCCGGTCGAGCAGCGCCCGTGCACGGGCCACCGGCACCAGGAAACCCACCTGGTTGCCCATGGTGGCCACGTTGACGCCCACGACGCCGCCTTCACCGCTGAGCGTGGGTCCGCCGCTCATGCCGGGGTTGATGGCGCCGGTGAAGTGCACGCGCTCGTAGAGGGCGTCGCGCACCAGGCCGTTGTAGGTGCCCTCCACGATGGTGGTGCCCAGGTCGCGCGGGTTGCCCATGGCGAACAGGCGCGTGCCCTGCGGCGGTTCGTGTTCCTCCAGCTTGAAGTAGTCGCTGACGGGCGTGTCCACCTGGATGACGGCCAGGTCGCTCGCCACGTCCACCGCGAGCAGGCGCACCGGCACCGTCGCGTCGCCGCGGTCCAGCTCCGCGGTGTAGTCCTCCGGGTGGAGCACCAGGTCGGAGACGACGTGATAGTTCGTGAGGGCGTGGCCCTTCGCGCTCACGAAGAACGCGGAGCCGATGGAGGACTTCGTCCCGGAGCGGCGCTCGATGATGCGCACCTGCGAGACGCGGCCCTGGATGCGGCGGAACAGCTCGTGCGTGGCCGGGGGCAACGAGGCCACCGGCAGGGGCGGCACCACCACGTCCGCGATACCAGCGTCGGGCGCTGGAAGGGCCGGCGGGGTTGGAGACGCCGAGGGCGCCGGAGGAGCCACGGGCTCCTGCGAGAGCACGGCGACAAGAAGAAGGGAGAACATGGGCGGGCGGCACCGTATCCCACCGCGAGCCCCACCGGGGGACGCCTTGGCCCTCCTGTCAGGCCACGCTACGAAGTGGCCGGTCCCTCTCCCTGCCGGCGGCGGCGCCAGGCCGCGTACGACACCAACAGGGCCCCGGCCAGGGTGCCCGCCAGCGCCCCCGCGAGCCGACGGGAGACGACGCCCGTCACCGGAGCCTCCATGCGGAAGGTCTCCAGCGAGGCGCGCACCCCGGGGGCCAGGGCGTCCCAGCGGGCGGCGGGCGCGCTGACCGTCACCACGGCGTGGCGGCCTTCGGAGGCCAGCCCCGTCACCAGCACCGTGCGCACCTGCCCTGCTTCACGCAGCGTTCCCAACACCTCCACCCGGGGCACGGGCCCGCCCACGCGGTCCACCCGCTCCGGCGTCAGCGCCACGCCCAACTCCCGTTGGAAGTGCTGGACCACGGCGGTGGAGAAGGAGTCGCGCTCGGAAGGACTGGCGGAGAAGCCTCCGTCCACCACGGCGATGAGGAACGTGGCCGCGTCCGGGCCCTCTCCGTCCGACAGCGCCGCGGACAGGGCGCGCGTGCGCACGCCGTCCTCCGACACCGCGCCCACCTGCGAGCCGGTGTAGCGCTCCCAGCGCGCCATCCGGAACGTGTCCGGAGGCCGGAAGCTGTAGCCATCCCGCCGCAGCTCCGTGCCGAGCGCACCGGACAGCGACAACCACACACCGGTGAGGACGGGCAGGAGCACGGGCCCCGAGGATAACCCCGAAGCCCGCGCCGCGCCCGCTCCCCTGCCCCGCCGCTACCCGATCTTCTTCTTCAGGTCGTCCACCGGCGTCGTGTGCGTGACGATGCGGGACTGGAGCTCCCGCGCCACGTTGGTGATGAGCGGCTTGCGCATCATCGTCATGTGCGTGCCCGGCATGTCCACGACCTCCACGCCGCCGGTGACGAACTCCTCCCAGCCGGTGTGCTCACGCGTGTCCGGCCGCTGGCTGGCGCGCAGCAGCACGATCTTCCCGTCGAGCGGCTTCGCGTCGTACTGCGTGAAGGCGCGCGAGGTGGACTCGAACACCCGGTACAGGTTGCGCACGCGCTCCACGCCCACGTCGGCGATCTGCGTGTCACCCTGGCTGCCCACCTCGTAGAAGTAGTTCACGCGCTCCGCTTGCGTCATCTGGGAGATGCGCTCGCGCAGCTCCAAGGGGTCACGGCCGGTGGTGGCCGCCAGCATCATGGTGAGCTCGGAGGTGAGCATGTCCTCCAGGACCTGCTCCGGCGTCTTGTCCGGCACCATGTGCTGCACGGTGTACGCGTCGATGCTCGCCAGCAGCGCCACCTCTTCGCCCACGGCGCGCAGCTGCCGCGCCATCTCGAAGGCGATGATGCCGCCCAGCGACCAGCCCGCCAGGTGGTAGGGCCCGTGCGGCTGCACCTCGCGCACGGACGCCAGGTACAGCGCGGCCATCTCCGCCACGGTGCCCAGGGGCTCCTCGCCCTCGGTGCCCCGGGCCTGCAGGCCGTAGCACGGCTGATCCGCGTCCAGCTCACGCGCCAGGTCCACGTAGCAGAGGACGCCGCCGCCCGCCGGGTGGATGGCGAACAGCGGAGGCTTGGTGCCCTCCGGCTTCAGCGCCACCAGCGGCGACCAGGCGCGTGACTCGGCCTCCAGCAGCGCGGCCAACTGCTCCACCGTCGACGCCTGGAACAGCGACGCCAGGGGCAGGTTCTTGCCGGTGAGCTGCTGGATGCGGCCCATGAGCTGCACCGCCAGCATGGAGTGGCCGCCCAGGTCGAAGAAGTCGTCGCGGATGCCAATGGGCGACATCCCCAGCGTCTCCTCCCAGACTCGGACCAGCTGCAGCTGAAGCGGCGTGCACGCCACCACCAACATGGAGCCTTCCGCGCGAGCGGTGTCCGGCGCGGGCAGCGCGCGGCGATCCACCTTGCCGTTGGACGTGAGCGGCAGCGACTCCAACGTCATGAAGGCGGACGGCACCATGTACTCAGGCAGCGTGCGCCGCAGCTGCTCGCGCAGCTCCGGGACTCCCGCCACGCTCTGACCCGGCGCGCCCACCAGGTACGCCACCAGGCGCTTGTCGCCCGGCACGTCCTCGCGCACCAGCACCACGGCCTCGCGCACGCTCGGGTGCGAGAGCAGGCCCGCTTCGATTTCGCCCAGCTCGATGCGGAAGCCACGCACCTTCACCTGGAAGTCCGCACGGCCCAGGTACTCCAGCGTGCCGTCAGGACGCCACCGCGCCAGGTCGCCGGAGCGGTAGAGCCGCGCGCCCGGAACGGTGCTGAACGGATCCGGGATGAAGCGCTGCGCGGTCAGCTCCGGCCGGCCCAGGTAGCCGCGGCTCAGGCCGTCGCCGCCCACGTACATCTCACCCGTGACGCCTGGAGGCACCGGCTGTCCGTGCGCATCCAGCACGTACACCTGGAGGTCCGGAATCGCGACGCCCACTTCGCTGCCGCGCCCGCCCTCCGCGTCCGCCGCCTTGAGTGCGCGGTAGGTCACGTGAACGGTCGTCTCGGTGATGCCGTACATGTTGACGAGCACCGGCGCGTTGTCCGCGTGGCGCGCGTACCACGGGCGCAGGCTGCCGAACTCCAGCGCCTCGCCGCCGAACACGACCGTGCGCAGGGACAGGCCCTCGTGGTCGCCCGTGCGCTCCTCATGCTGGATGAGCTGACGGAACGCGGACGGCGTCTGATTGAGCACCGTGACGCCCTCGCGCTTGAGCAACGCGTGGAAGTCCGCGGGCGTGCGGCTGACTTCGTACGGCACCACCACCAGCTTGCCGCCGTACAGCAGCGCGCCCCACATCTCCCAGACGGAGAAGTCGAAGGCGTACGAGTGGAACAGCGTCCACACGTCCTTCGCGCCGAAGTTGAACCAGTGCTTCGTGCCGTCGAAGAGGCGCACCACCTGGGCGTGCTCAATCTGCGCGCCCTTGGGACGGCCCGTGGAGCCGGACGTGTAGATGACGTACGCCAGGTGATGCGGCGCCACGCCGCTGTCCGGCGTCGTGGTGGGCGCGGAGGCCCAAGCGGCGGCATCCGAGTCCAGGCACAGGCGCTTCGCCGCGCCCGACGGCACCACGTCCAGCAGGTGCTGCTGCGTGAGCACCACCGGCACGCGAGCGTCCTCCACCATGAACTCCAGGCGATCCCGCGGGTACGCCGGATCCATGGGCAGGTACGCGCCGCCGGCCTTGAGGATGGCCAGCAGGCCCACCATCAGCTCCAGCGAACGCTCCACCGCGAGGCCCACCAGGACCTCCGGCCCCACGCCCAGCGTGCGCAGGTGATGCGCCAGCTGGTTCGCCCGCGTGTCCAGCTCGCGGTACGTGAGGCGCTGTTCGGCGTAGGTGACCGCGATGGCGTCCGGGGTACGGGCCGCCTGCCGCTCGAACAACGTGTGCAGGCACGCGTCCACCGGGAAGCGGAAGGACGTGTTCCAGTCCGTCACCACCTGCGTGCGGTCCTCCTCCGTGAGCAGCGGCAACTGGTGCAGCCGCGCGTCTGGGTTCGCCCCGATGCCCGCCAGCAACACGCCCAGGTGCCGGGCGAGCCGCTCGGCGGTGCTCGCGTCGAACAGGTCGGTGTTGAACTCGAGCCCGCCCTCGATGCCGTTCGCCGTCTCCGTGAGGCCCAGCGACAGATCGAACTTCGCGGTGCGGTGCTCCACCTCCACGCCTTCCAGGGTGAGGTCGGTCAGCGTGAACGCCCCTTCCGGCGCGTTCTGCAGCGTCATGGACACCTGGAACAGCGGCGTGCGGCTGGTATCGCGCGTGGGCGCCAGCTCCTCCACCAGCTTCTCGAACGGCACTTCCTGGTGCGCGTACGCGCCCAGCGTCGTCTCCCGCACGCGGCCCAGCAGCTCGCGGAACGTGGGGTCGCCGTCCAGCTTCGTGCGCAGCACCAGCGTGTTGACGAAGAAGCCGATGAGGCCTTCCGTCTCCGCGCGCTGGCGGCCCGCGATGGGCGTGCCCACGCTGATGTCATCCTGCCCGGAGTAGCGAGACAGCAGCGTCTGCCACGCGGCCAGCAGGACCATGAAGGGCGTGGTGCCCTCCTTCAACGCCAGGGCCCTGAGCGTCTCCGTCAGCTCGCGGCTGACCTTCACCGGGACGCTGGAGCCGTGCGACGTCTGCACGGCCGGACGCGGACGGTCCGTGGGCAGCTCCAGCGCGGAGGGCGCGCCGGTCAGCTGCTGCTTCCAGTATCCGAGCTGCTTCTCCAGCACCTCGCCCTGGAGCCAGCCGCGCTGCCAGCCCGCGTAGTCCGCGTACTGCACCGGCAGCTCCGGCAGGGACGGCGTGCCGCCGTTGGAGAAGGCCTCGTAGGACGCGGCCATCTCGCGCACCAGCACGCCCATGGACCAACCGTCGGAGACGATGTGGTGCATGACGAGCAGGAGGATGTGCTCCTCCTCATCCAGCTTGAGCAGCTTCACGCGCAACAGCGGGCCGGTGGCCAGCTGGAACGGCTGCACCGCTTCGTCGTCCGCGAGCCGGCGGGCCTCGTCATGGCGCTCCGGATCCGCGATGTCGGAGAGGTCCACCACCGGGAGCGGCAGCGACACCGCCGGGTGGATGACCTGCGTGGCCTGTCCGTTGTCCAGGTGGAACGACGTGCGCAGCGATTCGTGCCGGCGCACCAGCTCCGTGAAGCTCTGCTCCAGCGCCATCACGTCCAGCGAGCCCTTCAGGCGAAGGACCATGGGGACGTTGTAGGCCGGGCTGGACGCGTCCAGCTGGTGCAGGAACCACAGGCGCTGCTGCGCGAACGACAGCGGCAGGCGGCCCTCGCGCGGCAGCGGCACGATGGCGGGCGCCTGGGTGCCCGCGCCGGCCTGGAGCGCCTGGTCGATGAGGACGGACAGCTTCTGCACCGTGGGCGCGTTGAAGACGTCTCGCAGCTGCAGGTCGATCCGGAAGATGCTCCGGACGCGCGACAGCACCTGCGTGGCAAGCAGCGAGTGCCCGCCCAGCTCGAAGAAGTCGTCCGTCGAGCCCACGCGGTCCACGTTCAACAGCTCGCTCCACGCTCCGGCGAGCAGCTGTTCGGTGGGAGTGCGCGGCGCGATGAACGCGTCGTCCTGCGCGCGCTCGTCGCTGGGGAGGGGCAGCGCCTTGCGGTCCACCTTGCCGTTGGAGGTCACCGGCAGCGCCTCCAGGACCACGAAGGCGGACGGCACCATGTACTCCGGCAGCGTGCGCTCCAGGTGCTCGCGCAGGCCCTTGCGGTCCAGGGACTCCACGTCACCCGCGACGTAGGCGACCAGCCGCTTGTCGCCGGCCACGTCCTCGCGGACGACGACGACGGACTCGCGCACGCCGTAGGCGCCCATGAGGGCGGATTCGATCTCCCCCAGCTCGATGCGGTAGCCACGCACCTTCACCTGGTGGTCGACGCGGCCCATGTATTCCAGCGTGCCGTCGGCGCGCCAGCGGGCCAGGTCGCCGGAGCGGTACAGCCGCGCTCCAGCGTCGGTGCTGAACGCATCCGGCACGAACTTCTCCGCCGTGAGCTCCGGCCGGCCCAGGTAGCCGCGGCCCACCTGCACGCCGCCGATGTACAGCTCACCCGGCACGCCCACCGGCACGGGCTGCAGCTGCGCATCCAGCACGTACATCCGCGTGTTGGGCAGCGGCTTGCCGATGCGCACCGCGCCGGAGGCGGAATCCTCCGGGGCCACGACGTGCACCGAGCAGCCCACCACCGTCTCCGTGGGGCCGTACTCGTTGATGAGCCGCGTGGCCGGCGCGTGCTTGCGCCAGAACGCCAGCTCTTCCGAGAAGAGCGCCTCGCCGCCGATGACGAAGGCGCCCGTGCGCCCCGCCGCCGCGTCCGCGCCCAGCAGGTCCGACAACAACCGCAGGTGGCTGGGCGTCAGCTTCACCAGGCTGAAGCCCGTGCCTTCACGCAGCACGTCCGCCAGGCCTTCCACGCCCCGCGTCTCCGACACCATCACCACGCCCCGGCCCGCGACCAGCGGCGCCAGCATGCTGGTGACGGTCAGGTCGAACGCGAGCGACGAGTGCACCGGTGCGCCCGCCCCCGTATCCAGCCCGTACGCCGACAAGCACCACGTCAGGTAGTTGGACACGCCGCGGTGCTCGATGGCCACGCCCTTCGGCTTGCCCGTCGAACCGGACGTGTAGATGACGTACGCCAGGTTGCCGGCCGTCACCGCCGTCACGGGCGCGTCCTCGCGCTCGCGGGAGATGCTGCGCTTCCAGTCGCCATCCAGGCTGATCAACTGCTGGGTGGTGACGGGCAGCTCGTCCGCCAGCGAGTCCTGCGTCAGCACCACCGGCACCTGCGTGTCCTCCAGCATGAAGGACAGGCGATCCAGCGGGTACTTCGGGTCGAGCGGCACGTAGGCGCCGCCGGCCTTGAGCACGCCCATCACGGCGATGACCATCTCCAGCGAGCGCTCCAGGCACAGGGCGACCTTCACCTCGGGCCCCACGCCCAGCCGGCGCAGGTGGTGCGCCAGCTGGTTGGCCTTCGCGTCCAGCTGCCGGTACGTGAGCTGCTCACCCTCGAAGGTCGCGGCGATGGCGTCCGGGGTGCGGGCCACCTGCTCCTCGAAGCGCTGGTGGATGCAGGCATCGCGCGGGAAGTCGGCCCGCGTGTCGTTCCACGTCGTCAGCAACTGCGTCCGCTCGCCATCCGTGAGCAGCGGCAGGCGCTGCACGGGCACGTCCGGCTGGGACGCCACGCCCTCCAGCAGGACGCGGAGGTGCTCCAGCATCCGCTCTGCGGTGCCGGCGTCGAACAGGTCGGAGTTGTACTCCATGGCTCCGCGCAGCTCTCCGTCCACCTCCGACAGGGTCATGTTCAGATCGAACTGCGCGGTGCGGTGCTCCAGCGGGACGGCGCGCAGCGTGAGGCCCTTGACCTCCAGCTCCGGCACCGGCGCGTTCTGGAACGACAGCAGCACCTGGAACAGCGGCGTGCGGCTGGTGTCGCGCGTGGGCGCCAGCTCCTCCACCAGCTTCTCGAAGGGCACTTCCTGGTGCGCGTACGCGCCCAGCGTCGTCTCCTTCACCTGGGCCAGCAGCGCGCGGAAGGACGGGGTTCCCTCCAGCTTCGTGCGCAGCACCAGCGTGTTGACGAAGAAGCCGATGAGGCCTTCCGTCTCCGTGCGGCCACGGCCCGCGATGGGCGTGCCCACGCTCACGTCGTCCTGACCGGAGTAGCGCGCGAGCAGCACCTGCCATGCGGCCAGCAGCACCATGAAGGGCGTGGCGCCTTCCTTCAGCGCCAGGGCCTTCAGCGTGTTCGTCACCGGCTTGCCCACGCGCAGGTTCACGCTGGCGCCCCGGTACGTCTGCACCGCCGGACGCGGGCGGTCCGTGGGCAGCTCCAGCGCGGCGGGCGCGCCAGTCAGCTGCTGCTTCCAGTACGCCATCTGCTGGGCCAGCACGTCACCCTGCAACCAGCCGCGCTGCCAGCCCGCGTAGTCCGCGTACTGCACCGGCAACTCCGGCAGGGACGGCGCGCGGCCGGAGGCGAAGGCCTCGTAGAGGGCCGCCATCTCCCGCACCAGCACGCCCATGGACCAGCCGTCGGAGACGATGTGGTGCATCGTCGCGAGCAGCACGTGCCGCTGGGCCTCCAGCTTGAGCAGCTTCACGCGCAGCAACGGACCGTTCGCCAGGTGGAACGGACGCTGCGCCTCTTCGTTGGCCCGACGCTGGGCCTCGGCCTCGCGGACGTCCTCGGGCTGACCGGACAGGTCCACCACCTGAATCGGCAGCGTCGCGGCCGGGTGGACGACTTGCGCGGGCTGGCCGTCGCGCATGGGGAACGTGGTGCGCAGCGATTCGTGGCGGCGCACCAGCTCCGTGAAGGCGCGCTCCAGCGCGGACACGTCCAGCGTGCCCTCCAGCCGCACCGGCAGCGGGAGGTTGTAGAAGGCGCTGTCCGGCTCCAGCTGGTTGAGGAACCACAACCGCTGCTGGGCGAACGACAGCGGCATCCGCTCCGCGCGCGGCAGCGGCACGAGCGGCGGCGCCCTCACGCCCCTGCCCTGCGCCACGAGCGCGTCCACGCGCCGGGCCAGGTCCGACACCGTGGGCGCCTCGAAGAGCGTCCGCAGCGGCAGCTCCACGTCGAAGGCCTCGCGGATGCGCGACGCCAGCCGCGTGGCCATGAGCGAGTGGCCACCCATCTCGAAGAAGTGGTCCTCCACGCCCATGCGCTCCACGCCCAACAGCTGCGCGAAGAGGGCCGCGAGCAACTCCTCCGTCGGCGTGCGCGGGGCCACGAAGGTGCGCGTGCGCGACACCTCGCCCGTCGGCGCGGGCAGGGCCTTGCGGTCAATCTTGCCGGCGGGCGTCAGCGGCAGCGCTTCCAGCACCACGAAGGCCGAAGGCACCATGTACTCCGGCACCTCGGTCTTCAGGTGGCGGCGCAGCTCCACCGCGTCCAGCGTGCCCGCGGCCTGGGGCACGACGTACGCCACCAGGCGCTTGTCGCCCGGCGCGTCCTCGCGCACCACCACCGCCGCCTCACGCACCTCCGCGTGGTGCAGCAGCACGGATTCGACCTCACCCAGCTCGATGCGGAAGCCGCGCACCTTCACCTGGGAGTCGATGCGGCCCAGGTACTCGAGCTCGGCCAGGGACGTCCACCGCACGCGGTCACCCGTGCGGTACAGCCGGGCACCCGGCTCCTGGCTGAACGGGTTCGGGATGAACCGCTCCGCCGTCAGGTCCGGCCGGCCCTGGTAGCCACGCGCCAGGCCCGCGCCCGCCACGTACAGCTCGCCCGGGACGCCCGTCGGCTGGGGCCGGAGCGCGTCATCCAGCACGTACACCTGCACGTTCGCCCACGGCTTGCCGATGGTGAGCCGCTCCGGGTTCGCGCCGTTCTCGGTCAGCGTCGCGCAGACCGTGGCCTCCGTGGGGCCGTAGGCGTTGATCATCAAGCGCCCTTCGCCCCACTTGCGCGCCAGCTCCACGCTCAGCGCCTCGCCGGCGGAGATGACGGTGCGCAGGCCCTCCAGCCCTTCCGTGCCCAGCTGCGCGAGCACCGACGGCGTCAGGGTGATGGCGGTGATGCGCTGCTCCTGGAGCAGCGTGCGCAGCGGCTCATCCGGCAGCAGCCGGTCGCGCGGCGCGAGCACCAGCGTGGCCCCGGCGACGAGCGTGCCGAACACCTCGCACACGCTGGCGTCGAAGCTGGACGCCGCGTACTGCAGCACCCGGCTGCCCGGCGCGTAGCGGTGCGCGCGGCCCGCCTGGATGGCCGTGTTCACCAGGCCCTGGTGCTGGAGCAGCGTGCCCTTGGGGCGGCCCGTGGAGCCGGACGTGTAGATGACGTACGCCAGGTTGGCGGAGGTCATGTTCACGGACGGCGCCGTGGTGGGCAGTGCCTGGAGCACGTCCCGCACGTCATCCAGGTGCAGCCCGACACGGTCTTCCGCGTGCAGGCCCGGCATGGGCTCGCCGCGCGTCACGAGCACCGTGGCGCCGCTGTCCTCCAGCATGTAGTCGAGCCGGTCGATGGGGTACGCCGGGTCGAGCGGTACGAACGCGCCGCCGGCCTTGAGCACGCCCAGCATGCCGACCACCAGATCCAGCGAGCGGTCCAGGCAGAGCGCCACGCGCACTTCCGGCGCGACGCCCAGGGTGCGCAGGTGGTGCGCCAGCTGGTTCGCCTTCGCGTCCAGCTGCGCGAACGTGAGCGACGTGTCCTCGTAGACGAGCGCCACGGCGTCCGGCGTGGCGCGGGCATGCGCCTGGATGAACGACTGGATGCACGCCTCGCGCGGGAACTCCACGCGGGTGTCGTTCCACACCACCAGCGCCTGCCGCGCCTCGTCCTCCGTCATCAGGGGCAGCGCCATCACGCGCTGGTCCATGTCCGTGGCGATGCCTTCCAGCATCATCACCAGGTGCTGCACCAGCCGTTCGGCGGTGGCGCGGGAGTACAGGTCGGAGTTGTACGCGAGCCGGCCCAGGAAGCCCTCGGACGCGTCCGCCAGCGACAGGGACATGTCGAACTTCGCCGTGCGCGCTTCGGCCTCGAACGTCTTCAGCGTGAGGCCGGCCACGGACACCTGACCGGACAGATCCTCCGCCTGGAGCACGAACATGGCCTGGAAGAGCGGCGAGCGGCTGGTGTCGCGCACCGGGTGCAGTTCCTCCACCAGCTTCTCGAACGGGACCTCCTGGTGGACGTGCGCGGACAGCACCGTGTCACGCACCTGGGTCAGCACGTCGCGGAAGGACGGGTTGCCCTCCAGCTTCGCGCGCAGCACCAGCGTGTTGACGAAGAAGCCGATGATGCCCTCCGTCGACGAGTGCCCGCGGCCCGCGGCCGGAGAACCCACGCTGATGTCGTCCTGGCCCGCGTGGCGCGCCAGGAGCACCTGCCACGCCGCCAGCAGGAACATGAACGGCGTCACGCCCTTCTCGCGGCACAGCGCCTTGATCCGCTGCGACAACGGATGCGGCACCTTCACCGCCACGCCGCCGCCCGAGTACGTCATCACCGCCGGGCGCGGGAAGTCCGTGGGCAGCTCCAGCGCGGAGGGCGCGCCGGACAGCTGCTGCCGCCAGTACTCCACGTGCTTGCTCATCACGTCGCTGCGCAGCCAGTCGCGCTGCCAGCCCGCGTAGTCCGCGTACTGAACCGGCAGCTCCGGCAGCGGCGACGGCTTGTCCTCGCGGAAGGCCGCGTAGAGCGCGGCGATTTCCCGGACGAGCAGGCTCATGGACCAGCCGTCCGTGATGATGTGGTGCAGCGACAGGAGCAGCACGTGCTCCGTCTGCGACATGCGCAGGATGAGGGCGCGCATGAGCGGCCCCGTGGCCAGCTTGAAGCCGCGGTTGGTCTCCGCGTCGGCCAGACGCTTCGCCTCGGCCTCGCGCTCCGCGTCCGGCAGGCTGCTCAGGTCCACGACGTTGAGCGACGCAGGCGTGGGCGCGTGGATGCGCTGCACGGGCTGATCGCCTTCCGCGTGGAACGTGGTGCGCAGCGATTCGTGGCGGCGCACCAGCTCCGTGAAGGTCCGCTCCAGCACTCCCACGTCCAGCTCACCCTCCAGACGGACGGGCAGCACGATGTTGTAGAACGCGCTGTCCGGCTCCATCTGGTCCAGGAACCACAACCGCTGCTGGGCAAGACCCAGCGGCAGCGAGCCCTCGCGCGACAGCGGCACGATGGGCGGAGCCTGGAGTCCCTGCTCCGAACGCACGGACTGATCCACGCGCTGGGCCAGGTCCGCGATGGTGGGCGCTTCGAAGAGCGCGCGCAGCGGCAGCTCCACGCCGAACGCCTCGCGGATGCGCGAAGCGACCTGCGTGGCCAGCAGCGAGTGCCCGCCCAGGTCGAAGAAGTTGTCGCGCACCCCTACCCGCTTCACGTCCAGGATCTCCGTCCAGACCGTGGCGAGCATCTCCTCCGTCGGCGTGCGCGGCGCGGCGAACTCCGCCTCGCTGCGCTCCGTGCGGGAGTCGGACGGCGCGGGCAGCGCCTTGCGGTCCACCTTGCCCGCGGGCGTCATCGGCAGCGACTCCAGCACCACGAAGGCGGACGGCACCATGTACTCCGGCACCTCGCCCTTCAGGTGGCGGCGCAGCTCCGCCACGTCCAGCTCCGTGTCCTCCTGCGCGACGACGTAGGCCACCAGGCGCTTGTCGCCCGGCACGTCCTCGCGCACCACCACCGCCGCCTCACGGATGTCCGTGTGGTGCAGCAGCACGGACTCGACTTCGCCCAGCTCGATGCGGAAGCCACGCACCTTCACCTGGAAGTCGATGCGGCCCAGGTACTCCAGCTCGCCCGTCGCCAGCCAGCGCACGCGGTCACCCGTGCGGTACAGCCGCGCGCCCGCGTCCGTGCTGAACGGATGCGGCACGAACTTCTCCGCCGTCAGGTCCGGCCGGCCCTGGTAGCCACGCGCCAGCGCCACGCCGCCGATGTACAGCTCACCGCCCACGCCCACCGGCACCGGACGCTGCGACGCGTCCAGCACGTACACCTGCGCGTTCGCCCACGGCTTGCCGATGGTGATCCGCTCGGGGTTGACGCCGCCTTCGGTCAGCGTCGCGCAGACCGTGGCCTCCGTGGGGCCGTAGGCGTTGATCATGAGGCGCCCCGCGCCCCACTTGCGCGCCAGCTCCACGCTCAGCGCTTCACCGGCGGACACCACGCTGCGCAGACCCTCCAGCCCTTCCGTGCTCAGCTGCGCGAGCACCGACGGGGTCAGCGTGGCGGTGGTGATGCCCTGCTCCTTCAGCAGCGTGCGCAGCGGCTCGTCCGGCATCAGCCGGTCGCGCGGCGCGAGCACCAGCGTGGCGCCCGCGGCCAGGGTGCTGAAGATCTCCCAGACGCTGGCATCGAAGCTGGACGCCGCGTACTGCAACACGCGGCTGCCCGGCCCCACCCGCTTCGCCGCGGCGGCGCGCAGGGCCGTGTTCACCAGGCCCTGGTGCTGGAGCAGCGTGCCCTTGGGACGGCCCGTGGAGCCGGACGTGTAGATGACGTACGCCAGGTTGTGGGCGGACACGCCCGTGCGCGGCGCCTCTTCCGGCATCCGCTCGATGGCGTCCACGTCCATGTCCAGCTGGATGGTCAGGCGGCCGTCGGTGGGCAGCGAGTCCATCAGCGACTCCTGCGTCACCAGCACCGGCGCGCCCGAGTCCGACAGCATGTAGTCGAGCCGCTCCACCGGGTACGACGGATCCAACGGGATGAACGCGCCACCGGCCTTGAGGATGCCGAGCATGCCCACCACGAGATCCAGCGAGCGCTCCAGGCAGAGCGCCACGCGCACCTCGCGTCCGACGTACCGGCGGCGCAGGTGGTGCGCCAGCTGGTTCGCCTTCACGTCCAGCTCCGCGTACGTGAGCGACTGGTCCTCGTACACGAGGGCCACCGCGTCCGGCGTGGCCTCCGCGTGCGCTTCGATGAGCGAGTGGATGGTCGCCTCGCCCGGCAACTCCGCGCGGACGCTGTTCCAGCCCACCAGCACCTGGTGCCGCTCCTCGGCGGACAGCAGGGGCAGATCACCCACGGGCGCCTCGGGCTTCGTCACGATGCCCGCCAGCAGCACGTGCAGGCGCGCCATCATCCGCTCCGCGGTCGCACGGGCGAACAGGTCGGAGTTGTACTCCAGGCGGCCCACGAAGCCGTCCGCCGCGTCCAGCATGGACAGGGCCAGGTCGAACTTCGCGGTGCGCGCTTCCGCCTCGTAGGCGCTCAGCGTGAGGCCCGGCACGGACAGCTTCGCCGCCAGCTCCTGGTGCAGCACGAACCACACCTGGAAGAGCGGCGAGCGGCTGGTGTCGCGCACCGGCTGCAGCTCTTCCACCAGCTTCTCGAACGGCACTTCCTGGTGCGCGTGCGCGCCCAGCACCGACTCCCGCACCCGCGCGAGCACCTGGCGGAACGAGGGGTCCCCTTCCAGCCGCGTGCGCAGCACGAGCGTGTTGATGAAGAAGCCGATGAGGCCTTCGGTCTCCATGCGGCCACGGCCGGCCACGGGCGAACCCACCGTGACGTCGTCCTGGCCCGCGTGGCGCGCCAGCAGCACCTGCCACGCGGTGAGCAGCAGCATGTACGGCGTGACGCCTTCCTTCAGCGCCAGGGCGCGCAGGGCATCCGACAGCTCGCGCGGCAGCGTGAAGGGCAGCGTCTCACCGCGGTACGTCTGCACCGCCGGGCGCGGGAAGTCCGTGGGCAATTCCAGCGCGGAGGGCGCGCCGGTCAGCTGCTGCTTCCAGTAGCCGACCTGCTTCTTCAGCACGTCGCCCTGGAGCCAGCCACGCTGCCAGCCCGAGTAGTCCGCGTACTGCACCGGCAGCTCCGGCAGCGGCGACGGCTTGCCCTGGCGGAAGGCCTCGTAGAGCGCGGCCACTTCGCGCACGAGCACGCCGCGCGACCAGCCGTCGGACACGATGTGGTGCACCGTGAGCAGCAGCATGTGGCGCACGTCCGAGATGCGCACCAGCGTGGCGCGCAGCAGCGGGCCCGTGGCCAGGTTGAACGGCCTGCCCGCGTCCTCGTCCGCCAGACGCTGCGCCTTCGCCTCGCGCTCCGCCTCCGGCAGGTGCGTGAGGTCCACGAGCGGCAGCGGCATGGCGGCCGCCGGGTGGACGACCTGCACCGGGTTGCCACCCTCCGCGCGGAAGGTGGTGCGCAGCACTTCATGCCGGCGCACCAGCTCCGTGAAGGCCTGCTCCAGCGGGGCCACTTCCAGCGCGCCGTCCAGCATCACCGGCGCGGCGATGTTGTAGAACGCGCTGTCCGGCTCCAGCTGATCCAGGAACCAGAGGCGCTGCTGCGCGAACGATAGCGGCAGCGTGTTCTCGCGAGACAGCGGCACGATGGCCGGTGCCTCCAGGCCGAAGCCCTGGCGGACCGCCTCATCCACGCGAGCGGAGAGCGTCTCCACCGTGGTCGCCTCGAAGAGCGCGCGCAGGGGCAGCTCCACGCGGAACGCGCTCCGGATGCGGGAGATCATCTGCGTCGCCAGCAGCGAGTGTCCGCCGAGCACGAAGAAGTCATCCTTCGCACCCACGCGCTCCACGCCCAGCAACTTCGACCACAGGCCCGCGATCAGCTCCTCGGTGGGAGTGCGCGGGGCCACGTGGGCGCGGCCTGCTTCGGTCTCCTGCTCCGGCGCGGGCAGCGCGCGGCGGTCCACCTTGCCGTTGGACGTGAGGGGCAGCGCGTCCAGCATGACGAAGGCGGACGGCACCATGTAGTCCGGCAGCCGCGTCTTCAGGCCCTGGCGCAGCGCCCCGGCCTCCAGCGTGTGGCCGGGCACCGCGACGACGTAGGCCACCAGGCGCTTGTCGCCCGGCACATCCTCGCGCGCCAGCACGGCGACTTCCGCGACGCCGGGCAGGCCGCTCATCGCCGCCTCGATTTCAGGCAGCTCGATGCGGAAGCCGCGCACCTTCACCTGGAAGTCGACGCGGCCCAGGAACTCCAGCGCGCCGTCCGGCAGGTAGCGGACGCGGTCGCCCGTGCGGTACACGCGCGCGCCGGGCTCCGCGTGGAACGGATCCGCCAGGAAGCGCTCCATCGTGAGGCCGGGCTGTCCCAGGTAGCCCCGGGCCACGCCCGCGCCGCCGATGAACAGCTCGCCGGGCACGCCCACGGGGACGGGCTGCAGCGCCGCGTCCAGCACGTACATCCGAGCATTGGGCAACGGACGGCCCAGCGGCACGGAGGCCGTGGCCGACAGCTGCGTGCCCCGCTCCACCTTCCACGTCAGCACGCCGACCGTGGTCTCTGTGGGGCCGTAGTGGTTGAAGACTTCGAGTCCGGGCACCAGCGCGTGCACGCGCGCCACGAGCGCCGGATCGGACGCCTCACCGCCCAGCACCAGCCGCTTGCGAGGCAGGACGCGCTCGGGCGACGGCGACGACAGGAGCGCCGTCAGGTGCGAGGGGACGATCTTCAAGCAGTCCACCGCGTGGCGCTGGAAGTAGTCGCCCAGCGCGGCCGGATCGGAGGCGCGGTCGCGGGAGATGAGGTGCAGCGTGCCGCCGCCGCGCAGCGTCGGGAAGACGGCGGTGTGGCCCAGGTCCGCGGCCAGCGTGGACACCGACGCGAAGCTCGCCGCCGGGGGCAACTCCAGGCGCAGCGTCACGCCCTCCACGTAGTGGTTGAGCTGACGGTGCTCGATGGCCACGCCCTTGGGCCGGCCCGTGGAGCCGGACGTGAAGATGACGTAGGCCAGGGAGCTCGCGTCACCCAACCGCTTCGGGTCGTCCTCACGCTCGCGCGAGAGCAACCCGGCGTCGGAGTCCAGGCACACGTGTCCCCTGGAGGCGTCCGCCACGTGCTCGGCGAGCGAGGCCTGGGTGACCACGAGCGAAGCCGCCGCGTCCTCCAGCACCGTGCGCAGGCGCTCCGGAGGATGCGACGGATCCAGCGGCACGTACGCGCCGCCGGCCTTGAGGATGCCCAGCATGCCGACGATGGCGTCCGGGGTGCGCTCGGTGAGCAGACCCACGCGCGCATCCGGGCCCACGCCGCGCGCGCGCAGCCAGTGCGCGAGCTGGTTGGCCCTGCGGTTCAGCTCCCCGTAGGTGAGCTGGCCGTCGTCGCAGACCACCGCCACGGCGTCCGGCGTGCGGGCCGCGTGGACGGCGAAGCGCTCATGGACGAGGGTGTCGCCCGCGGACGCCGAGGCCGTGGCGTTCCAATCCACCAGCAGCTTCTGGCGCTCCGCGTCCGGCAGCAGCCGCGCGTGCTCGTGACGCGCGTGCGGGTTGGCGGCCATCGCTTCGAGGGCGCGGAAGTAGTAGCCCGCCAGCGCCTCCGTCTGGTCCGCGTCGCGCTGCGTGCCGTTGGTGCGCAGCACGAGCATCAGCGCGCCGGTGTCCGGGCGCTGGAGGAACAGCGTGCTCAGCGGAAGCTCCATCCACGCGGTGGACGGCGTCTCCTCCAGCAGGCGCACGCCTTCGAGCTGCGACAGGCCTCCGGCCACGTGGAAGTGGACGAAGTTGAAGATGGTCTCGAACAGCCGCTGGCCACCCAGCTGCTGCTGCAACCGGCCCATGGGGTAGCGGCGGTGCGGCCAGATGTCGCCGTCCGCCTTCGAGACCTGGCGCACCAGGTCCAGCCACGAGCCGTCCGCCAGCGTCACCGGGAACGGGATGCTGTTGAGGAACAGGCCCACCATGCGCTCACTGTCGGCCGTCTCCGGACGTCCGTTGGAGACCACTCCCGTCACCACCGAGCGCTGTCCCTCCATCAGCGCACGCACGCGCAGGTGCGCCGCCAGCAGCACGGTCTTCAGCGGCACGTTGACCGCCTGTGCCACGCGCTGCAGTCCTTCCTGGAGCGCGGCGGGCACGTCGACCTGCCGCATGCTCAGCACCGGCTCCTGGCCCGCGGGCAGCGGCGCGCGAGGAGCAGGACGGTCCACTTCCGACAGGCGCGACTTCCAGAACTGCTCGCCCTCGCCGGAGGTGAGCGACTGGTGCTCCAGCGCGACGAACTGACGGTAGGTGACGGCCAGCGGCGCCGCCTCCGGGGCCGGCGTGCCGCGCAGCAGGTTCACGTAGCCGCGGAACAGCTCCGACAACAGCGTCGCGAGGCTCCAACCATCCAGGATGGCGTGGTGGAAGATGAGCGAGAACTGGAGCGTCTTCTCCGTGCGCCGGTAGATCGCGAAGCGCAGCAGCGGCGCGCGGTTCCAGTCGAACGGACGGCAGCGGTCCGCTTCCACGAGCCTGCGCAACAGCGCGTCCTGCTCCGCGGCGGGCACGTGGCGCACGTCGTGGAGCTCCAGCGGCACCTGGGCCTCGCGGTGCACGAACTGCAACGGCTGCTCGTAACCGGTGAGGTCGAACGACGTGCGCAGGATGGCGTGGCGGCGAGCCAGCTCGGCCAGCAGCTGGCGCATCTTCGCCTCATCGAGCGCCATCTCCAGGTGGTAGCTGGTGGCGTCGTGGTACATGCCGGACGCCTGGTCCAGCTCGCTCTGGAAGAGCATGCCGGCCTGGAGCACGGCCACCGGATACGCATCCTCCACATCCGCGGGGAGGCGCGCGCGGTCCGCTTCGGACAGCAGGCTGAAGGGCTCCGAGCCAGGGACGGCCTGCGCCGCGGCCTTCGACGGGGCCGCGTGCACCAGGTTCCCCAGCGCGCGGATGGTGGGCTGACGCAGCAGCTCCACCATGGGCAGATCCAACCCGCGCTCGCGCAGCTTCGCGATGAGCTGGATGCTGCGGATGGAGTCACCGCCCAGGTCGTAGAAGCTGTCGTCGATACCGACGCGCTCCACGCCCAGCACCTCCGCCCAGACCTCGCACAGCGCGGTCTCCTCCATGGTGCGAGGCGCGGCGTACGCGGTGGACATCTGAGGACGCTCGCTGCCGGGCACGGGCAGCGCGCGGCGGTCCACCTTGCCGTTGGGCGTGAGCGGCAGCGCGTCCAGCGCCATCAGCGCCGTGGGCACCATGTACGCGGGCAGCTTGTCGTGCAGGAACGCACGCATCGTGTCCACGCCAAGCGGCTCCGCGCCCTCTTCCGTGACGACGTAGGCCACCAGGGCCTTCTCGCCCGCGACCTCCTGCACGGCGACGGTGACGTCGAGCACGGACGCGTGTCCGCGCAGCGCCGTTTCAATCTCGCCCGGCTCGATGCGGAAGCCACGCACCTTCACCTGCTGATCGATGCGGCCAAGGAACTCCAGGGCGCCGTCCGCGCGGAAGCGGACCTGGTCGCCGGTGCGGTACAGCCGCGCGCCCGGCACGGTGCTGAACGGATCCGGGATGAACTTCTCCGCCGTCAGCTCCGGCTGGTTCAGGTAGCCATGCGCCAGGCCGTCGCCGCCCGCGAACAACTCGCCGGGGGCGCCCAGGGGCACGGGCTGCAGGGACGCGTTGAGGACGTGCACGCGCGTGCCGTTGATGGGACGGCCGATGGGCACGGAGATGCCCAGCGCGCCCGCGTACTCCACCGGGTAGCACGCGGTGAACGTCGTGTTCTCCGTGGGGCCGTAGCCGTTGATGACGCGGCAGCCCGGCAGCTGCTCCATCACGCGCAGCACGTGCGCGGGGGACAGCACGTCACCACCCGCCAGGAGCTGGCGCACGGGACGCAGGCCGTCCAGGTTGCCGTCCACCATCTGGTGGAACAAACCGGCGGTGAGCCACAAGGTGCTCACGCCCTCGCGGTTGATGACCTCCCCCAGTTCGTCCAGGGTGGGCGCGCGCGGCGGGAACACGGCGAGCTTCGCGCCGTTGAGCATCGCGCCCCACAGCTCGAAGGTGGACGCGTCGAACGCGAGCGGCGCCAGCTGGAGGAACACGTCCTTCGACGACAGGCTCACCCACTCCGGACCGCACACCAGGCGCACCACGGCGCGGTGGGGCACGGACACGCCCTTGGGGCGACCCGTGGAGCCGGAGGTGTAGAGGACGTACAGCTCGTCCTCGCCGCTCGGCGCGGTGTCGAGGTTGGCGTCCGAACGCTTCGCGAGCGCGGCAGCGTCGTCATCCAGGCAGATCACCTGGAGCCACTGCGCGGGCAGCTCGTCCGCGATCGCGGAGACGCTGACGAGCGCGGACAGGCCCGCGTCCTCGATGAGCATCGAGAGGCGTTCGGTGGGGAAGCTGGGGTCGAGCGGCACGTACGCGCCGCCCGCCTTGGCGATGCCCAGCACCGCCACGACGAGGTCCAGCGAACGCTCCAGGGACACACCCACGCGCTTGCCGGGCCTGACGCCCAGGGCGCGCAGGTGGTGCGCGAGCTGGTTGGCGCGCGCGTTGAGCTGCGAAGCGGTGAGCGTTTCGCCCTCGAAGCTGACGGCGACCGCGTCCGGGGTGCGGGCGGCCTGCGCCTCGAAGACGCGCGACACGGGCTGGCCGTGCGGGTACGTCCGCGGGCGGTCGTTCCACGCGGCGAGCGTGTTGCGCTCATCCGGCGTGAGCAGCGGCAGCGTGCCGATGCGGAGCTCGGGGTCGTCCACGACGGCGCGCAGCAGCGACTCGAAGTGGGCGAACAGGCGCTCCACCGACGCGCGATCGAGCACGTCCGTGTTGTGCTCCACCGTGACGGTGAGCCCGCCCTGCCACGGGAACACGACGACGAGCAGGTCCCACTTCGCGGTCCCGTTCGTCTCCGCGTCCAGGAGGCTCAGCTCCAGGCCGGGGAGCTGGAGCGGCGGCAGCGGCGCGTTCTCCAGCACGAACTTCACGTTGAAGAGCTGGCCACCCGGCTCGCGCGGCGGCTTGAGCGCCTGCACCAGCGTGCCGAAGGGCAGGTCCTGGTGCTCGTAGGCGTCCAGGGTCCCCTTGCGCACGCGGTCCAGCAGCGAGCGGAAGGACAGGTCGCCCGACACCTGCGTGCGCAGGACAAGCTGGTTGGTGAAGAAGCCGACCAGGGACTCCAGCTCCTCGCGGGCGCGGTTCGCGATGTCCGTGCCCACGACGATGTCGTCCTGGCCGGTGCGGCGGTGCAGGAGCGCGTCGAACGCGGCGAGCAGCACCATGAACAGCGTAGCGCCCTCCCCTCGCCCCAGCGCTTCGATGCGGGACGTGAGGTCCGGGGACAGGTGGAAGCGGCGGCTGTCACCGTGGAAGCGGTCGCCCGCGGGACGCGGCGCGTCCGTGCGCAGCGCGATGCGGGGCGCTCCGGCGAGCTGCTTCTTCCACCAGGAGATCTGCTGCTCCAGCACGTCGCCGCTCAGCCACTGGCGGTGCCAGAGGGTGTAGTCCGCGTACTGCACGGGCAGCGCGGGCAGCGGCGAGGGCTCTCCGCGCGAGAACGAGGTGTAGAGCGCCTGGAGCTCGTTCATGAACACGCCCACGGCCCAGCCATCCACCACGATGTGGTGCATGGCGAGGCACAGCACGTGCTCGCGCGCGCTCAGCTTCAGGAGCTGGGCGCGCAGGAGCGGGCCCTGAACCAGGTCGAACGGCCGGGCGGCCTCCGCGTTCAGGTGCTTCCGGGCCTCGGCCTCCGCCTGGTCGGCGGGCAGCGAGGACAGGTCCACCACGGGCAGCACGAACGGCTTCGCCGGCAGGATGACCTGCACGGGCGCGCCGGACGCGTCCTGATGGAAGACGGTGCGCAGCGCATCGTGGCGCCGGACGATCTCCTCCAGGCCGCGGCGGAGCACGTCGACGTCCAGGTCGCCAGTCAAACGCGCCGCGCTGGGCACGTTGTAGATGGGCGTGCCCGGCGTGAGCTGCTCGAAGAGCCAGAGGCGCTCCTGATCGAACGACAGCGGCAGCGAGCCCTCACGCGACGCGGGCTTGAGCGGCGGCGTCTTGAACTTCCGCTCGGCGCCGGTGGCCTCGTCCACGCGGGCGGCCAGGGCGGCCACCGTCGGAGACTCGAAGAGCGCGCGCAGGGGCAGCTCCACCTGGAACTCGCCGCGCAGACGCGACACCAACTGCGTGGCCATCAGTGAGTGGCCGCCCAGTTCGAAGAACGAATCCTCCGCGCCCACGCGCTCCACGGTGAGCACGCGCGCGAAGAGGGCCGCCACGCGCGTTTCCGTCGACGTGCGCGGGGCCACGTAGGCATCCGGACGCGTGAGCGCACCCGTGGGGGCTGGCAGGGCCTTGCGGTCCACCTTGCCAGCGGGCGTCATCGGCAGTGCGTCCAGCACCACGAACGCCGACGGCACCATGTACTCCGGCACGCCGTCCTTCAGGTGCTTGCGCAGCGAGGCCGCGTCCACCGTCCGCTCCGGCTGCGGAACGACGTAGCCGACGAGCCGCTTGTCGCCCGGGACGTCCTCGCGCACCACGACCGCCGCCTCACGCACGTCCGAGTGGCGCAGCAGCACGGCCTCGATTTCACCCAGTTCGATGCGGAAGCCACGCACCTTCACCTGGTGGTCGATGCGGCCCAGGTATTCGAGCTCGCCCTCGGCCAGCCAGCGCACGCGGTCGCCGGTGCGGTACAGCCGCGCGCCGGGCTCCTGGCTGAACGGGTTGGGGACGAACCTCTCCGCCGTCATGTCCGGCCGGCCCTGGTAGCCGCGCGCCAGGCCTTCACCCGCGACGTACAGCTCGCCCGCGACACCCACGGGCACCGGATGGTGCAGGGCATCCAGCACGTACACCTGCACGTTCGCCAGCGGCTTGCCGATGGTCAGGCGCTCCGCCCGGACACCGCCGTGCGTAAGGGTCGCGCAGACCGTGGTCTCGGTGGGGCCGTACGCGTTGATCAGCGTCCTCCCCTGCCCCCACTTGCGAGCCATCTCCACGCTCAGCGCCTCACCGGCGGAGACGATGGTGGACAGCCCGTCCAGTCCGTCCGTGCTCAACTGCGCGAGCACCGACGGCGTCAGCGTCACGGTGGTGATGCGCTGCGACTTCAGCAGCGTGCGCAGCGGCTCATCCGGCAGCAGGCGGTCGCGAGGCGCGAGCACCAGCGTGGCCCCGGACACGAGCGTGCTGAACACCTCCCACACGCTGGCGTCGAAGCTGGACGCCGCGTACTGCAACGCGCGGCGGCCCGTACCCAGGCCCTTCGCCGCGGCGGCCTGCCGGGCGGTGTTGTTGAGGCCCCGGTGCGGCAGGAGCGTGCCCTTGGGGCGGCCCGTGGAGCCGGACGTGTAGATGACGTACGCCAGGGTGTCGGCGTTGGCGCTGGAGGCCGGAGCGGTCTCCGGCAGCGTCCGGAGGTGCGTCGCCTCCACGTCCATGCGCACGACGCGCAGGCCGTCGGAGGGCAGCTGCTGGCTCAGCGATTCCTGCGTCACCAGCACGGGCGCGCCGCTGTCCTCCAGCATGAAGGACAGGCGCTCACGCGGGTAGGACGGATCCAACGGCACGAAGGCGCCACCGGCCTTCTGGATGCCGAGCATCGCCACCGCCAGCTCCAGCGAACGCTCCACGCAGAGCGCCACACGCACCTCGGGCCCGACGCCCAGCGTGCGCAGGTGGTGCGCCAGCTGGTTCGCCCGCGCGTCCAGCTGCGCGTACGTCAGCGAGGCATCCTCGAACACCAGCGCCTGCGAGTCCGGCGCGCGACGCACCTGGGCCTCGAAGAGCACCGGGAACGTCACGTCACCCGTGACGTCGCCGCGAGTGTCGTTCCACGCCACCAGCACCTGGTGACGCTCCTGCTCACCCATCAGCGCGAGCTGGGACAGCTTCGCCATGGGCCGCACCGCCACGGACTCCAGCAGCACCCGCAGGTGCTCCGTCATCCGCCGCGCCGTCGCCGCCGCGAACAGGTCCGTGTTGTACTCCAGCGTTCCTTCCAGGCCGCCCGCCGTCTCCGTCAGCGACAGCGTCAGGTCGAACTTCGCGGACTTCGCGTCAACTTCGTACGGCGACAGCTCCACGCCCGACAACTTCAGGTGCGGCAGCACGTCCTGCTGCAACGCGAACATCACCTGGAACAGCGGCGCGTGGCTCAGGCTGCGCTGCGGCTGGAGTTCTTCCACCAGCTTCTCGAACGGCACGTCCTGGTGCGCGTACGCGCCCAGCGTCGTCTCACGCACCTGCTTCAGCACCTGCTGGAAGCTCGGGTTGCCCGCCAGCTTCGTGCGCAGCACCAGCGTGTTGACGAAGAAGCCGATGAGGCCCTCCGTCTCCGCCTGCGTGCGGCCCGCGATGGGCGAGCCCACCGAGATGTCGTCCTGCCCGCTGTAGCGAGACAGCAGCACCTGGAACGCCGCCAGGAGCAGCTGGTACGGCGTGACGCCTTCCTGCTTCGCCAGCGCGTTCAGCGTGCGGCTCAGGTCCACGCCCAGCTTCACCGGCACCGTCGCGCCGCGGTACGTCTGCACCGCGGGACGCGCGAAGTCCGTGGGCAGCTCCAGCACCGCGGGCGCTCCGGACAGCTGCTGCTTCCAGTAGCCGACCTGCTTCTCCAGCACCCCGCCCAGCAGCCACTCCCGCTGCCATTGCGCGAAGTCCGCGTACTGCACCGCCAGCTCCGGCAGCGGCGACTTCTGGTTGAGGACCTGGGCCTCGTAGAGCGCGGCGACCTCACGCACGAGCACGCCCATGGACCAGCCGTCGGAGACGATGTGGTGCATCGTCACCAGCAGCACGTGATTCGCTTCTCCCAGCTTCAGCAGCTTCGCGCGGAAGAGCGGACCCGTGCCCAGATCGAACGGGCGCGCGGCTTCTTCCTCCGCCAGCCGCCGCGCTTCCGTGTCCTGTGCACCGGAGACATCCACCACCGGCAGCTCGAAGACCTTCGCCGGGTGGATGACATGCACCGCCTGACCGTTCTCATCGCGGAAGGTCGTGCGCAGCGACTCATGCCGGCGGACGATCTCTTCCAGGGCCCGCCGCATGGCTTCCACATGCAGCGCGCCCTCCAGCTTCACACCGCCCGCCACGTTGTAGAAGGCGCTGCCCTGCTCCAGCTGGTCCAGGAACCACAGACGCTGCTGCGCGAACGACAGCGACTCCGTGGCGCTCCGGGGCCGAGGCGTGATCGCCGGGGCCTTGGACGCATCACGGCCTGACACGGCCGTATCCACGAACGCCGCGAGCGAAGCCACCGTGCTCAGCTCGAAGAGCGAACGCAGCGGGACCTCGGCGCCGAAGGCCGTGCGCAGCCGGGAGACCAGCTGCATCGCCAGCAGCGAGTGTCCGCCCAGTTCGAAGAACGAGTCCTCCGCGCCCACGCGCTCCACGCGCAGCAGCTGCGCGAAGATCGTCGCGACCTGCTCTTCCGTCGCAGTGCGCGGAGCCACGTACTGGCCCTGCGCCACCTGGGCCTCCGGAACCGGCAGCGACTTGCGGTCCACCTTCCCGTTCGGATTCAGAGGCAGTGCGCTCAACACCACGAACGCCGACGGCACCATGTACTCCGGCAGCCGCGCCTTCAGGCCCTTGCGCAGCTCCGCCACGTCCAGGGGCGAACCCGCCACGTACGCCACCAGGCGCCTGTCGCCGGGCACGTCCTCGCGCACCATCACCACGGACTCGCGCACGCCGGGCTGCGTGGACAGCACCGACTCCACTTCGCCCAGTTCGATGCGGAAGCCACGCACCTTCACCTGGAAGTCGATGCGGCCCAGGTACTCCAGCTCGCCATTCGGCAACCAGCGGATGCGGTCGCCCGTGCGGTACATCCGCGCGCCGGGCTCCTGGCTGAAGGGGTTGGGGACGTACCTCTCCGCCGTCAGAGCAGGCTTCGCCAGGTAGCCTCGCGAGAGGCCCGCACCCGCGATGTACAACTCGCCCGGCACGCCCTGCGGTACCGGACGCAGCCACGCATCCAGCACGTACCCCCGCGAGCCCGTCAGGAGACGGCCAACGGTCGGCTCCCGCGCCGCGCCTTTCTCCACTCGCAAGTACGTCGAATACGTCGTGTCTTCCGTCGGGCCGTAGAAGTTGTAGACGGCCTCCACGTTCTTCAGCCCGTACACCGCCTGCGCCAGCCGGTTCAGCAACGGCTCACCGGCGAGGTTCACCGTGCGCACCGTCTCCGGAACGCCTTGGCTGCGCAGCAACTCCGCCATCGCGGAGGGCACGGTGTTCACCAGCGTCACCCGGCTCGCGTCCTTCATCGTCGGGAGCGCCAGCGCGTTCTCCGCGACGATGACGGAACCACCGATGTTCAGCGGCGCGAAGACTTCAAACACTGAGATGTCGAAGTTCAGCGACGTCGACGCCAACATGCCCGACAGCTGTTGCGGCGTGAAGAACGTCGTCGCCCAGTGCAGGAAGGCCACCACGCTGCGCTGCTCGATGGCCACGCCCTTCGGACGGCCCGTCGAACCCGACGTGTACAGCACGTACGCCAGATTCCTCACGCCCGTGCGCGCATCGACGCGCGAAGCAGGGTTCTTGGAGATGTTCTCCCAATCGGTATCCAGGAACACGTTGCGCGCCGAGTGCGCAGGGAGCACGCCCAGCAACTTCTGCTGCGTCAGCACCACCGTCGCCTGCGCGTCCTCCAACATCCAGCCCAGGCGATCCTGCGGGTACGCCGGATCCAACGGCACGTAGGCGCCGCCTGCCTTCAGCACGCCCAGCAGCGCCACCACCATCCGTGCGGAGCGCTCCAGGCTCACGCCCACCAGCATGTCCGGGCCCACGCCCATGCCACGCAGGTGATGCGCCAGCTGGTTCGACTGCGCCTCCAGCTGCGCGTACGTCAGCACCTCTCCATCGAAGTAGACGGCCGCTGCATCCGGCGTGCGCGCGACCTGCGCCTCGAAGAGTGCCTGCATCGTCCCGGTCACCGGGGCCGGCAGGTCCGTCCCCGACACGTCCAGCAGCAGCGTCTGCTTCTCCTGCGCGCCCATCAGCGACAGGTCGAACACCTTCGCCATGGGCCGCACCGCCACGGACTCCAGCAGCACCCGCAGGTGCTCCGTCATCCGCCGCGCCGTCGCCGCCGTGAACAGGTCCGAGTTGTACTCGAGCGTCCCTTCCAGTCCGCCCGCGGTCTCCGTGAGGAAGAGCGTCAGGTCGAACTTCGCCGTCTTCGACTCCACCTCGTACGGCGACAGCTCCATGCCCGACAGCTTCAGGTGCGGCAGCACGTCCTGCTGCAGCGCGAACATCACCTGGAACAGCGGCGCATGGCTCAGGCTTCGCTGCGGCTGGAGTTCCTCCACCAGCTTCTCGAACGGCACATCCTGGTGCGCGTACGCGCCCAGCGTCGTCTCGCGCACCTGCTTCAGGAGCTGCTGGAAGCTCGGGTTGCCTGAAAGCTTCGTGCGCAACACCAGCGTGTTGACGAAGAAGCCGATGAGGCCCTCCGTCTCCGCCTGCGTGCGGCCCGCGATGGGCGAGCCCACCGAGATGTCGTCCTGGCCCGTGTACCGCGCCAACAGCACCTGGAATGCCGCCAGCAGCAGCTGGTACGGCGTGACGCCTTCCTGCTTCGCCAGCGCGTTCAGCGAGTGGCTCAGGTCAGTGCCCAGCTTCACCGGCACCGTCGCGCCGCGGTACGTCTGCACCGCCGGACGCGCGAAGTCCGTCTGCAGCTCCAACATCGCCGGAGCCCCGGCCAACTGCTGCTTCCAGTAGCCGACCTGCTTCTCCAGCGCGCCGCCCAGCAGCCACTCCCGCTGCCACTGCGCGAAGTCCGCGTACTGCACCGCCAGCTCCGGCAGCGGCATGGCGCGGCCCTGCGAGTGCGCCTCGTAGAGCGCGGCCATCTCGCGCACGAGGACGCCCAGCGACCAGCCGTCGGAGACGATGTGGTGCATCGACACCAGCAGTACGTGCTTCGCTTCTCCCAGCTTCAGCAACTGAGCGCGGAAGAGCGGACCCGTGCCCAGATCGAACGGACGCACGGCCTCTTCGTTCACCCGGCGCTGAATCTCTGCCTCACCCGCGACCGACAGGTCCACCACGGGCAGGTCCATCCGGCCCGCCGCGTGGATGATCTGCACCGCCTGACCGTTGTCCTCACGGAACGTCGTGCGCAGCGACTCGTGCCGCGCGACGATCTCCTGGAGCGTCAGCCGCAGGGCTTCAACGTCCAGCGCGCCATCCAGACGCACCGCGCCCGGCACGTTGTAGAGCGCGCTCCCCTGCTCCAACCGGTCCAGGAACCACAGGCGCTGCTGCGCGAACGACAGCGGCAGCACGCCCTCTCGCGACACCCGCTTCAGCGGCGGCAGGTTCGCGGCCTCCGCCTGCTGCTTCTTCCCGTCGACGAACGACGCGAGCGAGGCCACCGAGTTCAGCTCGAAGAGCGAACGCAGCGGGACCTCGACGCCCAAGGCCGTGCGCAGCCGGGAGGACAGCTGCATCGCCAGCAGCGAGTGTCCGCCCAGCTCGAAGAACGAATCCTCCGCGCCCACGCGCTCCACGCGCAGCAACTGCGCGAAGAGCGTGGCCACCTGCTCCTCCGTCGCCGTGCGCGGCGCCACGTACTGGCTCCGCGACTGGGCCTCCGGCACCGGCAGCGCCTTGCGGTCCACCTTCCCGTTGGGCGTCAGCGGCAGCGCGTTCATCACCACGAACGCCGACGGCACCATGTACTCCGGCAGCCGCGACTTCAGTCCCTTGCGCAGCTCCGCCACGTCCAGAGACGCGCCCGCCACGTACGCCACAAGGCGCTTGTCGCCCGGCACGTCCTCACGCACCACCACCACCGACTCACGCACGCCGGGCTGCGACGCGAGCGCCGACTCCACCTCGCCCAGTTCGATGCGGAAGCCACGCACCTTCACCTGGAAGTCGATGCGGCCCAGGTACTCCAGCTCGCCCGTTGCCAGCCAACGCACCCGGTCGCCCGTGCGGTACATCCGCGCGCCCGCGTCGGTGCTGAACGGGTTCGGCACGAAACGCTCCGCCGTCAGCGAAGGCTTCGCCAGGTAGCCGCGCGCGAGGCCCGCGCCCGCGATGTACAGCTCGCCCGGCACGCCCTGCGGCACTGGACGCAGCCACGCGTCCAGCACGTACGCCCGCGAGCCCGTCAGCGGACGGCCAATCGTTGGCTCACACGCGGCACCCTTCTCCACCCGCGTGTACGTCGAATACGTCGTGTCTTCCGTCGGGCCGTAGAGGTTGTAGACGCCCTCCACGTGCTTCAGTCCGTACAGCGGCTGCGCCAGCCGGTTCAGCAGCGGCTCGCCCGCGAGGTTCACCGTGCGCACCGACTCCGGCACGCCCTGGCTGCGCACCAACTCCGCCATCGCGGAGGGCACCGTGTTCACCAGCGTCACGCGGCCCGCGTCCTTCAGCGTCGGCAGCGCCAGCGCGTTCTCCGCGACGATGACGGCACCACCGCTGGTCAACGGCGCGAAGACTTCGAACACGGACAGGTCGAAGTTCAGCGACGTCGCCGCCAACACACCCGCCAGCTGCTGCTTCGTGAAGGTCGCCGTCGCCCAGTGCAGGAAGGCCACCACGCTGCGCTGCTCGATGGCCACGCCCTTCGGACGGCCCGTCGAACCCGACGTGTACAGCACGTACGCCAGGTTCCCCACGCCCGTGCTCGCCGTGACAGGCGTCGTCGGCTGCCGCGCGATCACGGCCCAGTCCGTGTCCACGCAGACGGCCTTCGCGGAGTGCTCAGGCAGCACGCCCAGCAGCTTCTGCTGCGTCAGCAGCACCGGCGCCTGCGCGTCTTCCAACATCCAGCCCAGACGATCACTCGGGTATGCAGGATCCAGCGGCACGTAGGCGCCGCCCGCCTTCAACACGCCCAGCAGCGCCACCACCATCCGCGCCGAACGCTCCAGGCTCACGCCCACCAGCGTGTCCGGGCCCACGCCCATGCCGCGCAGGTGGTGCGCCAGCTGATTCGCCTGCGCGTCCAGCTGCGCGTACGTCAGCGCCTGTCCATCGAAGTGGACCGCGGGCGCATCCGGCGTGCGAGCCACCTGCGCCTCGAACAGGGCCTGCATCGTCCCGCTCACCGGGGCCGACAGGTCCGTCCCCGACACGTCCTTCAGCAGCGTCTGCTTCTCCTGCGCGCCCATCAGCGACAGGTCGGACAGCTTCGCTCCCGGATCCGTGAGCAGCGACTCCAGCAGCACCCGCAGGTGCTCCATCATCCGCCGCGCCGTCGCCGCCGCGAACAGGTCCGTGTTGTACTCGAGCGTCCCGTCCAGCCCGCCCGCCGTCTCCGTCAGGTAGAGCGTCAGGTCGAACTTCGCCGTCTTCGACTCCACGTCGTACGGCGACAGCTCCACGCCCGGCAGACGGAAGTGCGGCAGCACGTCCTGCTGCAACACGAACATCACCTGGAACAGCGGCGCGTGGCTGAGGCTGCGCTGCGGCTGCAGCTCCTCCACCAGCTTCTCGAACGGCACGTCCTGGCGCGCGTACGCACCCAGCGTCGTCTCCTTCACCTGGGCCAGCAGCGCGCGGAAGGACGGATTGCCCTCCAGTTTCGTGCGCAGCACCAGCGTGTTGACGAAGAAGCCGATGAGGCCCTCCGTCTCCGCGCGCGAACGTCCCGTGATGGGCGAACCGACCGAGATGTCGTCCTGCCCCGAGTAGCGCCCCAGCAGCACCTGGAACGCCGCCAGCAGCAGCATGTACGGCGTGACGCCTTCCTTCTTCGCCAGCGCGCCCAGCGCCTTGCTCAGCTCCGCGCCCAGCTTCACCGGCACCGTCGCGCCGCGGTACGTCTGCGCCGCCGGACGTGCGAAGTCCGTGGGCAGCTCCAGCACCGCGGGCGCTCCGGACAACTGCTGCTTCCAGTAGCCGACCTGCTTCTCCAACACGCCGCCCAGCAGCCACTCCCGCTGCCACTGCGCGAAGTCCGCGTACTGCACCTTCAGCGCCGGCAGCGGGGACCCCCGCCCGCCACGGAACGCGTCGTAGAGCGCGGCGACTTCACGCACGAGCACGCCCATGGACCAGCCGTCGGAGACGATGTGGTGCATCGTCACCAGCAACACGTGCTTCGCTTCACCCAGCTTGAGCAACCGCGCGCGCACCAGCGGACCCGCGCCCAGGTCGAACGGGCGCCCGGCCTCTTCATCCACGCACCGCCGCGCCTCCTCCTCGCGCGACGCCTCCGGGAAGCCCGTCAGGTCCACCACCGGCAGCTCGAAGGCCTTCGCCGGGTGGATGAGCTGCACCGCCTCGCCGTTCTCCTCGCGGAACGTCGTGCGCAGCGACTCGTGCCGGCGGACGATCTCCTCCAGGCTCCGGCGCATCGCCTCCGCGTCCAGCGCTCCGTCCAGCCGCACCGCGCCCGGGATGCTGTAGAGCGCGCTGCCCTGCTCCAGCCGGTCCAGGAACCACAGGCGCTGCTGCGCGAACGACAGCGGCTGCGTGGCGCCACGCGGCCGGGGCGCGAGCACCGCCGCCTTCGGCTCCTGCTTCGACGCCGTGATGCGCTTCGCCAGCTCCACCAGGCTCGGCCCCTGGAGCAGCAGCTCCATGGGCAGCGCGATCCCCAGCCCCTTCTCCACCGTGTGCGCCAGCTCCACCGCGCTCAGCGAATCCAGGCCGTAGCGCGTGATGGGCTCACGCACGTCCACCGTCTTCGCCGGCACCTTCAGCTGCTCCGCCACGCGCTCCACCAGCCACGTCAGCGTGGCCCGCGCGGCCTCCGGCACGTCCTCGCGCACCGGCGCCGCGGCGGGCTCCGAGGCCTCGGCGGCATCCGACTCCTCCGCCTCCTCGAACCCCGGCTCGCGCCACACCAGCACCGTGCGCAGCTCGTCCGCGAGGAACTGCGCCTTGCTCGCGTGCCGCTGGATCTTCCCGCTGGAGGTCTTCGGGATGCTGCCGGGCTCGATCAGCGCCACGGCGTGCACCTGCACCTCGTGCCGCTCGGCGACGCGCTGGCGGATCTCCTTCACCGCCGCCTCCGCCATGTCCACCTGCTTGCGCAGGTTGCCCGCCTTGCGCAGGTCGATCTCCTGCACCACCACCAGGCGCTCCTCGCCCGCCACCTCCAGCGACACCGCCGCGACGCTGCCAGCGCGCAGCGCGGGGTGGCTCTCCTCCACCGTCTGCTCGATGTCCTGCGGGTAGTGGTTGCGGCCCCGGATGATGATCAGGTCCTTGGCCCGTCCGGTGACGTACAGCTCGCCGTCCCGCATGAAGCCCAGGTCGCCGGTGCGCAGGAACGGGCCTTCGTCCGTGCCCTTCACTCGCGCATGGAACGCCTCCGCCGTCGCCTCCGGCTTGTTCCAGTAGCCCAGCGCCACGCTGGGGCCGCGCACCCAGATTTCACCCACGCCGCCGGGCGCGCACGCCTCGCGCGTCTGGGGATCCACGATGGCCACGGGGTGTCCCGGCCGCTCATCGCCGCAGCCCACCAGGACGCGCGCCTCCGGCTTCGCCGCGTCCACCAGCACCGCCCGGCGCTGCTCCAACGCCGGAGCATCCAGCGCGCAACGCACCGGCGGCGCCTCCACGCGCCCGCCCGACACCAGCAGCGTCGCCTCCGCCAGGCCGTAGCACGGGAAGAAGAACTCCCGCTTGAAGCCTTGCGGCCCGAAGGCCTGCTCGAAGCGATCCAGCGTCGCCGGACGGATGGGCTCCGCGCCGGTGAACGCCACCCGCCACGAGCTCAGGTCCAACGACTGACGCTCCTCCGCCGGGATGCGCCGGATGCACAGGTCGAACGCGAAGTTCGGCCCGCCGCTGATGGTGGCCTTGTAGCGGGTGATGGCCTCCAGCCACACGCGCGGGTTCTTGAGCATCGTCATCGGCGACATCAGCGCCGCGTGGAACGTCGCGTACAGCGGCGTGAGGATGCCGCCGATGAGCCCCATGTCGTGGTACGGCGGCAGCCAGATGACGGCCGAGCTGCTGGGGCCCAGCTCGAACGCGTCGGTGATCAGCGCCAGGTTGTGAGCCAGGTTGCCGTGGCTCAGCATCACGCCCTTGGGCGAGCCCGTGGACCCCGACGTGTACTGGAGGAACGCCAGCGTCGACGCGTCCACCGCCGGCGGCGTCCACTCCGCTTCCCCACCCGCCGGAATCTCGTCCGTCCCCACCCAGTGCAGCGAGCGCAGATCCGGCGCCTGCTCGAAGACGAACTCCGTCATGGACAGGATGCCGGACGTGGTGAGCACCACCGTCGCGTTCGCGTCCTGGATGATCGCGCGCAGGCGCGGCAGCGTCCGCTCCAGCCGCATCGGATCCGGCGGATACGCCGGCACCGCGACGAGCCCCGCGTAGAGGCACCCGAAGAACCCCGCCACGTACTCCAGGCCGGGCGGATACAGCAGCATCACGCGCTCGCCCGGCTTCGCCACCTTCCGCAGCGCCACCGCGATCCGCCGCGCCCGCGCATCCAGCCCCGCGTAGCTCAGCGTCCCGTCTTCCTGCCCCGCGTCATCCAGGAACGTGTACAGCGCCTGTTCGGACCGCGACTCGGCCCGACTGCGCAAGATTTCGACGAGAGTGGAATGCGAGGGCGTCAGCTCAGGGGAACGCGGCAAGGAAGAACCCATGTGGAAAGCCGGAGATCACCGCAAAGGCTTCAGTGGGCCGACTTCCTGTGCGACGTCCACGCACGATGTGCGTGACACAGGCGCCCTTGCAATGTGTCCGGGGGAGCAGAACTGGATACGAGAATACCACTAGGAATGGGTTCTACCGAACTTGAACAATTTGCTCGAATCGCTCACATTCGCTCGTCAGCCCTGCTTCCTGGTCTTCAGTACTCACTCCGCCCTCCCTTGACTCCGCGCGTTCCCTTCTGGGAACCGCCGTGAATCGAGTCCGGGTGCGGGGACTCCCCGATCGCACACCATGACTGCTCCCCTGTATCGCCTCGCGGACGCCACTCTCGTTGAACCGCTCGTCCAGGACTTCCAGGCCTGGTGGATGACGGTGGCGCCCATGCCCGCGAGCCTGCATCTGCAGGCCTACCTGTTGCCGCTGCTGAAGGCCTACCTGCAGACGCCGGACTTCCACGCGAAGGCGGCGAAGGATCCGGAGCTGAGCGGCAGCTCCTTCGTGGGCATCGCGCCGGAGCGCGCGGAAGAGGTACGGGCGCTCATGCAGCGGATGACCACCGCGCAGGAGGACAACATCAAGCTGGCGGAGGCGTTCGACGAGTTCCAGACGCAGCTGCTGGCGGAGGCCAAGGGCCAGTCCCTGGAGCCGCTGTACGCGCGGCTGCCGGACGTGCTCAAGGGCAAGGTGGAGCTGGTCTACGACTACGTGAACCGCCCGTCGATGCGCGTGCACGAAGGCCTGCTGTACCGCGGCCCTCACCACAAGACGGAGCTCCAGTCGATGCGGCTGCGCCGGCTGAAGGCGGACGCGGAGCGCGACTCGCTGCTCACCACGCCGCGCCTGATGGAGGCGGGGCAGCTGGACTGGAAGGTGCCGTTCCACGACGAGCGCCTGGACAAGCTCTTCAGCCTGGACGTGGAGCCCAAGCCGCTGGAGTGGATCCGCGACCTGCTGGGCGACGCGGTGAAGTCCGACGCGGACCTGATGCCCCTGCTCACGGAGGCGCCGCAGACCCTTCCGGAGACCTGGAGCGGGCCGGGGGTGCGCATCCGCTACGTGGGCCACGCGTGCGTGCTGGTGGAGTGGAAGGGCACGTCCATCCTCATCGACGCGGTGGTGCCGGTGCGGCCGGAGAAGGTGGCGGTCCCGCTGGAGCGCATGTCCTTCGCCGACCTGCCCCGCCGCATCGACTACGTGGTCATCACCCACAGCCACCCGGATCACCTGGACATCGAAACGCTGCTGCGCCTGCGCCACCGCATCGGCACGCTGATGGTGCCGCGCGCGAGCGGCGCCCTGGCGGGTGACTACTCGCCGCGGCTGCTGGGCAAGGCGCTCGGCTTCAAGAACGTGCTGGAGCCCTACTTCTACGAATCCCTGCCCATCCCGGACGGCGAGATCATCGCCGCGCCGTTCATGGGCGAGCACGGCGACGTGGCCCACGCCAAGTCCGCGTGGATCATCCGCACCGGCGAGGAGCGCCTGTTCTTCGCCGCCGACTCCATGTGCGTGGACGAGACGACGTACCGCGACCTGCGCAGCACGGTGGGCGATCTGCACACGGTCTTCATGAACACGGAGATCGTCGGCGCGCCGCACACGTGGATGCTGGAGGGCTTCTTCCCCAAGAAGCGCGACCGCAAGCTGGAGAAGAACCGCCGGTGCCGCGGCAGCAACTCCGCCGAAGGCCTGCGCCTGCTGGAGCTGGTGGGCGCGAAGCGGATCTTCAACTACGCCATGGGCCTGGAGCCCTGGATGGAGCACATCATCGGGCCCGCCGCCACGCCGGAGACGCCCCGCATGAAGGAGTCGGATCTGCTGCTCACCACCGCTCGCGAGCGCGGCCTCCAGGCCGAACGACTCGAGGGCGCGCGGCAGGTCCACCTCAAGGGCTGATTCGCACGCGGGCGCAGGGCGGCCTGGCCGCCCTCCCCTCGTACGTAGGGCTCGACGGGACGGGCCCAACCGGTATGCTCCGGAACATGAGGAATCCCCGGAAAGAAACCCTCACGTTCATCGCGGTGACGCTCGCGGTGAGCTGGACGATGGCCGTGGCGTTCATCGCTGGCGGCGAGAAGTCCGTGTGGCTGATGCGCTGGATGATGTGCGTTCCGGGCATTGTCGGCCTTGCGTGCTCGTGGTTCTTCCGTCGCGAGCCGCCTTCCGCGGTGGGCTTCTCCTTCCCCGGCTGGAAGTGGTGGTTCCTGGGGCTGGCGTTGCCGCTGGCGTACGGCGCTGTCATCGCGCCGCTGGCCTACGCGATCCGGTTCGCGACCGGGGACGCGTCCTTCATCACGTTCCAGCCGCAGCTGCTCAAGGGTCCGTTCGGAGTGACGGGCCTGGAGACGGTGCCGGTGATGATCCTCCTGTTCTGGGCGCTGACGGTGACGTGGTGGCTGGCCGCCGCGTCCGTGCGCTGGCGCTGGGTGGAGAAGCTGGGCGCGAAGCTGCCCGAGCGCTGGCGCTGGCTGCGGTTCGGCCTGGCCGCGCTGGTGTGGGGGCCCGTCGTGGGTTTCGGTGTCCCCAGCGAATTGGGTGAAGAGGTGGGCTGGCGCGGGACGCTGGTGCGCTGGTGGATGCACCGGCCGGCGCTGGCCGCGGCCATCACCATGCCGGTGTGGGCCGCGTTCCACCTGCCCCTCATCTTCTCCTCCACGCAGCGCGGGCACGTGGGGCAGAACGTGACGTTCCTCCTGTCCATCGCCGTGGCCGCGGTGGTGTTCGCGCAGCTCTACATGGCGTCGCGTTCCATCTGGCCGCCCGCCCTCTTCCACATCAGCTGGAACATCATCAACCCGCTGCTCTTCGGCAGCGTCTACAACGGCCGGCCGGGGCTCTTCGGCGGTCAGGTCTGGGTCTTCAACGGCGAGGGCGTCTTCGGGCTCCTGCTCCACGGGCTGGTGGCCGTGTGGCTCTTCCGCCATTGGAAGCGGAGCGCCCGGACCACGGAAAGCGCGGTATTGCCGGAGTCGTCCGCCACGCCTGCCTGAGGCCTTGCGGCCCGGCGAGCGCTGGCTTTTCCGCATGTGACATCCCGGGTGGGCAACAGTTACTCTCCCGCGCGAGATGACCCCTGCCGTCCGGGCCGACATGGAAGCACGTGCCGACCGCGCCCTGCGCCGGGGCGAGCTGGCGGAGGCGTTCGAGCTCTTCGAGCACCTCCTGGCCGCCTTTCCGCGCGAAGAGAGCCTGGCCGCCAGGCTGGCCCAGCTGCGCGACAGCCTCCAGCCGGAGGAGCTGCAGCACCTGAAGAACCGCGTGCGCGAACCCCAGCGCCTCCCGCTGGGCCCGCCGTCGCCCATGCAGGAGGGCGAGCGACTCTTCACGTTGGGTGACTATGTGGGCGCCGCCGCCGCGTACCGCCGGGCACTTCAGGAGCGCCCCGGCAACGAACTGGTGCTGGAGCGGCTGGAGGAGCTGTACCGGATGGCCCGCGAGATGCCCGTGCAGTCCCCCACGGACCGGGCCCTTCCGCCACAGAAGGAGGATCGCCTCCAGGCCCTCCTGGACCGGCTGGCCTCCCGGCGTCGCCTCAAGCGCGACTGAGGGGCCGCCCCCGCGTCCCGGCGAGCGCGGATCCGACGCAACCGCTGATTCGCGCGTTGCACCCCCCTGGGGTGGCACCTACAATCCGCACCGACGTTGCTGTCATAGTGCCGCCCGTTCCTACTGACACCCGCGTCCGACTTCCTACGATCCTATGGCTCGACCTCTTCGACTCGGCGTCCTCACCGGCGGTGGCGACTGCCCGGGACTCAATGCGCTCATCCGTGGCCTCGTCCGTCGAGGCGTGCACGAGTTCGGCCACTCGTTCGTCGGCATCGAGAATGGCTACATGGGCCTGGTGGAGCCGGAGCTCGTCCGCCCGCTCGGTGTGGAGGACACGCGCGGCATCCTGCCCAAGGGCGGCACCATCCTCGGCACGTCCAACAAGGCGAACCCGTTCTCCTACCCGGTGCGTGAGGGTGATGCCTGGGTGGATCGGGACGTGTCGGATTCGGTCCTGCGCCGCTGCGAGGAGTTGCGGCTGGACGGACTGGTCGCGATTGGCGGGGACGGCACGCTGTCCATCGCGCACCAGCTGGCGGAGAAGGGGCTGAAGGTCGTCGGGTGTCCGAAGACCATCGACAACGACTTGTCCGGCACGGACCAGACGTTCGGGTTCGACACCGCGCGGCTCATCGTCACGGAGGCGCTGGACCGGCTGCACTCCACCGCGGAGGCGCATGACCGCGTGATGGTGGTGGAGATCATGGGCCGCCACGCGGGCTTCCTCACGCTGGAGAGCGGCATCGCTGGCGGCGCGGACCTCATCCTCATCCCGGAGATTCCGTACCGCGTGGAGTCCATGCTGGAGACGCTGAAGCGGCGGGCCACGCGGCGGCGCAGCTTCTCCATCATCGCCATCTCCGAAGGCGCGTATCCGGAGGGTGGCGCGCTGTCCGTGCTGGCGGAGGCCGCGGACATCCCGGGGCGGGGCGTGGTGCGGCTGGGCGGCTCCGGCAAGGTGTGCGCGGATCTGCTGGCGAGCCACATCGCGGCGGAGATCCGCGTCACCGTGCTGGGCCACCTGCAGCGCGGCGGCAGCCCGAGCGCGGCGGACCGGGTGCTGGCCACGCGCTACGGATGCAAGGTACTGGACCTGGTGCGGGACAACCAGTGGGGGCACATGGTGGCGCTTCGGAACAACGAAGTCGTTCCCGTGCCGCTGAGTGAGTCTCGCAAGGAGCGACGCGTGGACGTCCAGGGAGACCTGGTGCGGTTCGCGCGGAGCATGGGCATCGGGTTCGGGGACTGAGGGGAGAGCGCGCACCGCACGCCATGACGCTCGTCGGCCGCCATATCGGTCGCTATCGCATCCTGGAGGAGCTGGGCTCCGGGGGCATGAGCGTCGTGTACAAGGGCCTGGACACGGCCCTTGACCGCGAGGTCGCGGTGAAGGTGCTGCACCCGCACCTGGCCGGCAAGGACGAGTCGCGCCGCCGCCTGGCGCGCGAGGCCCGCGCGGTGGCGAAGCTGCACCACCCCAACATCCTGGAGGTGTTCGACTTCTCCTCGGCGGAGGCGCACGACGCCTTCATCGTCACCGAGTACATCCGGGGCCGGACGCTCAAGACGTACCTGGATGAAGGCCCGCTGGAGCCGCCGGAGCTGGCGGCGATGATCATCCACGAGCTGGCGGCGGCGCTGGCGCACGCGCACGAAGCGGGCGTCATCCACCGCGACCTGAAGCCGGAGAACGTCATGGTGCGCGAGGACGGGGTCCTCAAGCTCATGGACTTCGGCATCGCGCGGCTGCTGGACATCGAGGACCGGATGACGGTGACGGGCGCGCTGGTGGGTTCGCCCGCGCACATGTCGCCGGAGATCATCGAGGGCCTGGAGGCCGGGCCTGAGGCGGACGTCTTCAGCCTGGGGATCATGTTCTACGCGCTGATGACGGGCCGCCTGCCCTTCACCGCGTCGAACACCACGGCGACGCTCAAGCGCATCCTGGACGGGGCGTATGAAGACCCTCGCCGCCGCGTGCCCGCGCTGTCGGATGAACTGGCGGAGATCTGCGCGACGTGCCTCCAGCGCGACCCGGCGCGGCGCTACCCGAACGCGGGGAAGCTGCGCGACGCGCTGGCGGATGCGCTCGCGGGGCTGGGCTTCTCCCGCGTGGGCGAGGAGCTGATTTCGTTCTTCGCGGATCCGCCGTCGTACCAGCGGCTCGCGCGCCAGCGCATCGTCGCGGCGCTGCTGGAGCGTGGGGAGCGGCAGCTGGCGGAGAAGCGGACGCCGCGCGCACTGGCGTGTCTCAACCACGTGCTCGCGCTGGACGCGACGAATGAACGGGCGCTGGGGTTGCTCAAGGGCATCCAGCGTCAGCAGCGGCGGCGCACGTGGCGCAGGCGCGGCATCCGCGCGGGCATCGCGGCGGGCGTGGCGCTCGCGTTGGGGGTGGGCGGCTGGCAGCTGTTCCGGATGAACGCGAGCGCGCCCGAGACGCCGAAGGTGCAGACGACGGATCCGCGCACCGAGGGCTCGAAGGCCTCGGGTTCCCAGCTCACGGCTGGCGGAACGACGGGCGCCTCCACGGGCACGCAAGGCACGGGCGCGGTCCAAGGCTCGCAGGGCACGGGCGGCACGGCGGGTTCGCCCGATCGCACGGGCACCCCTCAGGGCACGCAGGCCACGGGCTCGCGACCCAACGGTGCGCAGGGCTCGGGTGGCACGGGCACGCCTGGCCGGGATACCGACCTCAACCCTCGCGTCCCCTCCCCTCCAGATCGCACGTCCTCGCGCCCCACGGTGGTCGCCAGCCTCGACCCGCAGGACGACTCCAAGCCCGCGCGCAACGGCAAGCTCCCCGTGTCCATCCTCGTGCGCCCCTACGGCTCCATCCGCGTGGACGGCGGCCCCGCGGGCACGAAGCAGCTCGCGCAGCACGACGTGCAGCTGTCCCCTGGCGAGCACACCGTCATCGTCTCCTGCGACTACTGCGAGGACGCCACGGAGACCATCGACGTGAAGCCGGACCGCGAGAACGTCTTCCGCCTGCGCGCCTTGCTGAAGGCCTCGCAGCTGGCCATGGACTACCAGCCGCCGGACGCCACCGTGCGCGTGGGCGACGTGGAGCGCGCCGCGAACGACAGCCTCCAGCACCCCTTCGACATCCGCTCCCCCCGAGGCCCCGCCAGCTTCCAGCACCGCGTGGAGGTGGAGATCTCCTCCCCCGGCTACAAGACCGAGAAGCGCGTCGTCCTGCTGGAGCCCGGCAAGCCCACCACCCTGCGCGGGAGCCTGGCGCCCGAATGAGCCGAGGCCCGCTGCTTCTCGTCGTCCTCCTGCTGGCCGCCCTGCTCGGCCCCGCGTCCGCGCGCGCCCAGGCGCCCATGGGCGCGGATCCGGAGGTCGCCGCGCTGCGCTCGTCGTTCGAATACGGCAAGTACGCGGAGGTGCTGGAGCGCGCGGGCCAGCGCATCGACCGGGGCGACCTGCCGGAGGAGGACCTGGTGGAGCTGCACAAGCTCGCGGGCCTGTCCGCCTTCAACCTCAACAAGACGGACGACGCCGAGCGCCACCTGCGCGCCGTGCTCCGGTTGGATCCCGACTTCAGCCTGGACCCCTTCGTCGTCCCGCCCCCGGCCGTCGCCTACTTCGAGGACCTCAAGAACCAGATGTCCGGCGAGCGCGATTTCCTTCGGCAGGAGCAGCGCCTGCGCCTGGAGCGAGAGAAGACCGAACAGGAGCGCCGGGAACAGGAGCGCGTCGCCCTGGAGACGCAGCGCCGCCGCGCGGAGGAGCTGGCCCGTCAGGTCACCGTGCGCACCGTGGAGAAGCACAACTTCCTGGTCAACTTCGTCCCCTTCGGCGCCGGCCAGTTCCAGCAGGGCCGCAACGGCATGGGCATCGCCTTCGCCGCGACGGAAGGCGTGCTGGCCATCACCAGCATCATCGCGTTCTTCGCGTACGATTCGCTCTTCGAGGAGCGGCTCATCAACCTGGACAACGTGCTGGACGAGGACGGCCGCGCGTCCATTCCGGTGCGCTACATCCCCACGGACCGCGCCCGGCAGGCGGACACCTGGCAGCTGCTCAAGCTCGCGTCCGCCACCGGCTTCTACACCGTCTACACCCTGGGCGTGGTGGACGCCGTCTACCACCACGAGGACCAGGTGGTGAGCAGCACCACCGTCGAGTCCCGCCCCGAACCGAAGCCCTCTCCTACCGTCTCCCAGGCCGCGCCGCCGCGCGTGCGGCTGTACTCCACCAAGGGTGGGCTGGGCGCCGGCTTCTCTCTCACGTTCTAGCCCCGAACCCCAAAGTCCGCCCATGGCCAGCCTCACCGTTCGCACCCCCGATGGAAAGGTCCGCACGGTCTCCCTGCTCAAGCGCATCACCAGCCTGGGGCGGGGATCCGACAACGACGTGCCACTGGAGGACGCCAGCGTCCCCTCCAACGCCCTGCACGTCACCTTCGACGGCTCCCGCTACGAAGTCGGCAGCCTGGGCGCCACCTTCCACGTCAACGGCAAGCGGCGCGACAATCACGCGCTCGCCACCGGTGACGTGGTCAAGGTTGGCGGCACCGAGCTGACCTTCTCCCGCGAGGATGCCCCCCGCGAGCCCGTGCGCCGCGAGGTGCCCGAGCGGGAGGTGTCCCTCCTCCCCTCCGCCGCCACCGCCTCGTCTGATTCGCACACGGCGGAGCTGCCCGGCGTGGTGGGCCGCGAGCTGGTGCTGCTCAAGCGGCTCACCGCGTTCAGCGAGCGGCTCTTCGGCAGCTACGACGTGGACCGCATCCTGGAGAGCCTGCTGGACGAGGCCATCGAGGTCACCCGCGCCGACAAGGGCTTCCTCATCCTGATGGAGAGCGGCGAGCCGCGCGTGAAGGCCGCGCGCAACGTGGCCCGGGAGAACATCGAGGACGCGGTGGAGAAGCTGTCCGACTCCATCATCGCCAAGGTGGTGAAGGACCAGAAGGCCATCATCGTCGCGGACGCGCTGGACGCGCCGGAGTTCAAGGCCAGCGAGTCCGTGGTGAACCTCAAGGTCCACTCCGTCATGTGCGTGCCGGTGATGCACAAGGGCGACCTGTTCGGCGTGCTCTACGTGGGCAACGATCGACTGGTGAACCGCTTCGAGCCCAAGAGCATGGACATGCTCACCGTGTTCGCGGCGCAGGCGTCCCTGCTCTTGCAGAACGCGCTGCTCGTGAACGACCTCAAGCTCGACAACACGGAGCTGCGCCGCAAGCTGGAGGACCAGCGCTACGGCGACATCGTGGGCGCGTGCCAGGGCATGCGGGACGTGTACAAGCGCATCGACAAGATCGCGCCCACGGACATCTCCGTGCTGATTACGGGAGAGACGGGCACGGGCAAGGAGCTCATCGCCCGGGAGGTCCACCGCCGCTCGCCGCGCACCAAGGGTCCGTTCATCACGGTGAACTGCGGCGCCATCCCGGAGAACCTGCTGGAGAGCGAGCTGTTCGGCCACGCCAAGGGCGCCTTCACCGGCGCGGTGGCCACGCGGCCCGGCAAGTTCCAGGCAGCCATCGGCGGCACGCTCTTCCTGGACGAGATCGGCGAGATGCCGCTCCAGCTCCAGGTGAAGCTGCTGCGCGCGCTCCAGGACAAGATTGTCTACAAGGTCGGTGAGAACCGCGGCGAGCCGGTGGACATCCGCGTGGTGGCCGCGACGAACAAGATTCTTGAAGACGAGGTGAAGCGGAACACGTTCCGCGAGGACCTCTACTACCGGCTCAACGTCGTCACCGTGAAGCTGCCGCCCCTGCGCGAGCGCGGCGAGGACGTCATCGTCCTGGGCCGCTTCTTCCTCCAGAAGTACGCGCGCGAGTTCAACTCCAAGGCGCGCGGCTTCACGCCCGCGGCCGCCGTGTCGATGAAGAAGTACGGCTGGCCGGGCAACATCCGGGAGCTGGAGAACCGCCTGAAGAAGGCGGTGGTGCTGGCGGACAAGCCGCTGCTCGGCGCGGACGACCTGGACCTCAAGCCGGAGAACCTGGAGCCCATCATGCCGCTGCTCCAGGCGAAGGAAGAGTTCCAGAAGCGTTACATCAACGAGGTCCTGGCCCGGAACAACGGCAACCGCACCAAGACGGCCAAGGACCTGGGGGTGGATCCCCGCACCATCTTCCGCCACCTGGAGAAACTGGAGGCGGAGAAGACGGGCGGTCCGCTTCCTCCCGAGGAGAACGAGGAACTGCTATAGCGTTCCTCCAAGCCACGCCATGCACCGTCACGCGACGCGACAGTCCCGGGGCATCCTCCAGCCGTTGGTGACGGCCCTGGGGCTCGCGGCGCTCGCGACGGGCTCCGGGTGCCTCATCCCCCAGGACGTGGCGCTGCTGGAGAGCCTGCCCGAGTTCAGGAACCGCCCGCCCCGCATCGTGGAGGAGCAGGTGGAGCCCTCCGAGCGCATCCTGCGCGCCTTCGGCGTGGGCAGCTGCACCCAGGACTTCAACGTGGTGGTGGAGGACCTGGACGTCGACGACCGCATCACCGTGGAGTGGTACGTGGACTACAACCCGTCCAACCCCACGGGCTACTACCGGCAGATCGTCCTCGCCAACACCGGCCAGCCCCGCCGTGACGACCGCGGCACGCTGCGCATGGACCTGCGCTCGGCCAACAACCCGCTGGCCCCGCCGGGCATCCACCTGATCGAGGCGTTCGTCACCGACCGGCACCTCACCAACCGCCAGCCGGATCCTCCGGACGAAGTCATCCTCGCGGACGGCGGCGTGGTGAAGAACCCGGGCTTCGTCACCTCGTACGCGTGGGTGGTGAACACCGTGGCGGGGGACTGCCAGTGAGGCGCGCGCTCCGGGCCCTGGCGCTGGCGCTCGGGCTGACCGGGGCCGGGTGCGGCTTCCTGGATGACGAGCCGCCCCCCGAGCAGCTGGTGTGCCGCTCCGACGCGGAGTGCGCAGCCGGCCAGGTGTGCTTCGTGGACGGCTGCGGCAACCCCGGCGGCGACATCGTCGTGGAGGTGCAGCCCCATCCCAAGGCGGGCCTGCTCGCGCAGGACTTCCCGGTGGACCGGCTGCGGGCGGAGCAGAACCTGGAGCTCTTCAGCCCCGTGCGCCTGACGGGCACCGTCACGAGCGGCACCACCGCCACGGAGGACGGTGGCACGGCGCCCGTCCCCTACCGCGCCCCCATCCACCTGCTGGCCACGGGCGACAGCCGCCTCATCCCGGGCGTGGCGCGGCGCTATGAGACGACGCTCACCCCGGACGACGGCGCGTGGGTGCTGCCCGTGGGCAGTGGCCAGTACACCGTGACGCTCACGCCGGTGGACCCGTCCCTGCCGCCGCTGTCGCGCGACGCCTTCGTGGACCCTTCCTCGGGCGGCATGGTGGCCTTCGACCTGCCCACCGCGTCGCGCGTGGTGACGGTGACGGGGACGCTGATGCTCCAGGGTTCGAAGCGGGTGGACGCGGACATGGAGGTGCAGGTGCTGGATGAGTCCCTGCGCCCGCTGTCCCAACGCGCCCGCGTGGCCCGCGACACGGGCGCGTTCCAGTTGGTGCTGGGCGCGGATGACGCAAGACGCGCCACGGTGCTCGTGCGCGCGACGCCCGTGAACGCCGGGGACCTGGTGCCCTGGAAGACCTTCGTGGTGGATCCGTCCACCATCCTCCCCATCCCGCTGGAGCTGGGCGACCCCGGCGCGGCCGTGACGGTGGAGGGCCGCGTGCTGGAGATGAACGGCCAGACGCCCATGGCCGGCGCGCGCGTGTCGCTCCAGGGCCGCGTGGCCGGCGGCGGCACCTTCAAGGGCGTGCCGGTGCTGACGGACGCGCAGGGGCGCTACCAGCTCACGTCCCTGCCCGGCGTCGCGGAGTCCCCGCTCACGCTGGTCATCGTCCCGCCGCCCAGCTCGTCCTCGCGTCTGACGCCCCAGCAGGTGGCGGTGGCGGCGGTGGACACGGTGCTGCCAGACGTGACGTGCCCGGAGCGCATGACGGTGGTGGGCAGCGTGAAGAACCCGGAGGGCACCGGCCCCGCATCGGGCGTGCGCGTCGTGGTGGAGCCGGTGGGGGCGCTCGAAGGCTATCCGCAGCCGCCCCTGGGCTTCGAGTCGCCCCTCACCACCAACAGCGACGGCAACTTCGCGCTGGCCCTGGACCCGGGCGAGTACCGGCTGGACTTCCTTCCTGGGGAGAACCTGCCGCGCGTCAGCCGCTTCGTCACCGTGCCGGCCGGCACCGCCGATTCAGAGGTGATGACGCTGGCGGCCTTCACGCTGTCACGGGGCCGTTCGTTGAGCGGCCGCATCACCCTGCCCCCAGACCCCGCGCTGGCGCCGGACGGAATCGGGGCGAACGCTTCCGTGCGCTTCTTCCGCGTGGTGACGGTGGGGGGACGGCCGGAGTCCATCCTGCTGGCGCAGACAGTGTCCGACAGCACGGGGCGCTACTCCACCGTGCTGCCCACGCGCTGAAGCCGTGACTACCGGCCGCTGTCCTTGCGGCGCGCGGTGTCGAAGGCGGCGTGCAGCGCGTCCACCGCGCCGCCCACCTCGCCCGCGTACTGCACCGCGTGGATGGTGTAGAGGTCCTGCACCCGCGTGAGGTGGCGGTACACCGAGCGCAGCTCCACGCGCGCCGGATCCCTCGACTCCAGGGCGCACTCGGACTCGGACTTGCGCACGCGCGTCAGCCAGTCCGTGCGGAAGCGCATCCACTCCTGGTCGACCTTACGGGCGGGGAGGACGTGCACGAGCTTCTCGCGCTCGGACTCCAGGTCCTTCCAGTGCGCGTCCGCGGCGTCCAGGCATTCGCGCACGGTGAGCGGTGGCGTCACGGCCGGGGGCCTCGCGGGCGTCATCGCCGCGACGGAGTGCCCCACGTTCCAGATCATCCACAGCGAGACCAGCGTGGCCAGCGTGATGTGGACCGCGTACGCGGCGCCACGGTAGCGGCGGAAGCGGGCGTCTTTCTGCGAGTCAGGAGCGGACACGGGGCCCAGGTCTTACGACCCTGGACCCCGGGTGGCAATGCTTCCCTTGCACACCGTCCGGAAGGCGAACCCTGCCCGGACGGCGGCGGTGTGGGGACTACGGACCCGCGGCGGGGGCGGCCACGGCCGGAGCGGCCTGGGG
>NZ_RAWF01000219.1:0-16989 GCF_003612075.1 Corallococcus sp. CA041A | reverse complement strand
CCCCCACCGTAGAGCCTCCCGCGGGGGAGGGGGGCTCCGCGCCCATGTCCGAGCCGACTGGCACCTTTCTGGCGGAGTCCACACCCGTGCCGCAGGAGTGGCTGCGCACGGTGTTGCACCTGCTGCCGGTGGGGGTGGTCATCGTGGACACGGCGGGACGCCTGCTCGCGGCCAACGCCGCCGCGAGCGCGCTGTGGGGACAGGCCGCGCTGGCGCGGATGCAGCTGGAGCACTTCGGCACCTTCGAGGCGTACTGGCCCGGCACCGGCAGGCGCCTGCGCGGCGAGGAGTGGGCCGTGGCGCGCACGCTGCGCACCCGGCAGACCGTCTCCAACGAGGAGGTGGACATCGTCGGGAGGGACGGCGCGCGCCGCACCATCCTCAACTCGTCCGCGCCGCTGTACTCGGCGGAGAGCGGCCTGGTGGGCGCGGTGAACATCAACGTGGACATCACCGAGCGCAAGGCCACCGAGCGCGCGGAGTTCTTCGTCAGCGAGGCGAGCCGGCTGCTCGCCGAGTCCCTGGACTGGGAGACCACGCTCAAGGCCGTGGCGCGGCTGGCCACGCTGGAGTGGGCGGACTTCTGCATGGTGGACGTGCTGGGGTCGGACGGCGCGCTGCACCGGCTCGCGGTCAGCGCGAGGGACCCGAGGAAGCAGTCGCTGCTGGACCAGACCCTGTCCTTCCCACCACAGGCAGGTTCGGACTCGCCGCTCGCCCGGGTGTTCGCGCGGGGCAAGCCCGTGCTCATCGCGGACATCACGCCCCCGTGGCTGGACGCGGTGTCCCTCTCGCCCGAGCACCGCCAGCTGCTGGAGGCGCTGGCGCCGCGCTCGTCCATGCTCCTGCCCCTGGCGGTGGGGCGGCGCCGCTTCGGCATCATCAACCTGGTCTCCGCGTCGCCCGCGCGCCGCTACACGAAGCGCGACCTGGGCTACGCCACGGAGTTCGCGCGCCGCGCCGCCCTGGCGGTGGAGAGCGCCCGGCTGTACCGCGAGGCCCGCGAGGCCCTGCGTGAACGGGACGCCTCCGCGGCCATGCTGGAGTCCTTCTTCGCCGCGTCGCCGGTGGGCATGGGCTTCGTGAACCAGGACCTGCGCTACGTGCGGCTCAACAAGGTCATCGCGGAGAACAACGGCATCCCCCTGGAGAAGCACCTGGGCCTCACGCCCCGCGAGCTGATGGGTCCGGCGGGTGCCCCCATCGAGGACCTGCTGCGCCAGGTGCTGGAGTCGGAGATGGCCGTGGTGGACGACCCGGTGGAGTACGTCGTGGGCCCGGAGCCGCGCACCTTCCTGGCCACGTACTTCCCCGTGCGCTCCGGCACGGAGCTGCTGGGCGTGGGCGGCGTGGTGCGCGAAATCACCGACCAGCGCCGCATGGAGACCCACCTGCGCTTCCTCACGGAAGCCACCACGCGGCTGGCCACGTCCCTGGACTGGCGCACCACCGTGCGCAACGTGGCGGAGCTGGTGGTGGCGCAGCTGGCGGACTACTGCCTGGTGGACATGCTGGGCGAGGACGGCCAGCACCTGGAGCGCGTGGAGCGCCGCGCCCTCGACGAACGGCTCCAGGCCCAGCTGGAGAAGTCCATGCCCTACGCGCCCCAACCCGGCGCCCAGTCCGTCCTGCGCAGGGTGCTGGAGACGGGGCGCTCGGAGCTGGTGGCGGAGGTGGACGAAACCGCCATGCGCGCCTTCGCCGTCAACGACACGCACCGGGAGATTCTGGAGGGGCTGAGCCCGCGTTCGGTGATGGTCGTCCCGCTGATGGCGCGCGGGCGCACGCTGGGCATCGTGAGCGCGGCGACGTGCTCGCCCACGCGGCGCTTCGGCCCGCGGGATTTGTCGCAGCTGGAGGACCTGGCCTGGCGCGCGGCGCTGGCCGTGGACAACGCGCGGCTGTACCGGCAGGCGGAGCAGGCCGTGGCCGCGCGCGACGAGTTCGTGGCGGTGGCGACGCACGAGCTGCGCACGCCCCTGTCCGCGCTGCACCTGCAGCTGTCGTCGCTGCAGCGCACGGTGGACAAGCTGCCGTCGGACGAATCCGAGCGGCTGGGCCAGGGGCTGTCGGGAGCGCTCCGGCAGGCGGACCGGCTGACGCGGCTGGTGACACACCTGTTCGACGTGGCGCGGCTGGGCACGGGGCAGATGGCGCTGGAGCTGGGCGCGGTGGAGCTGTCCTCGCTGGTGCACGCGCTGGTGGCGCGGATGGAGGAGGCGCTGGCCACCGCGGGCTGCGTGGCGGTGGTGCACGCGGACGCGCCGGTGGTGGCGCTGGCGGACCGGCCGCGCGTGGAGCAGGTGCTGATGAACCTGCTCACCAACGCGATGAAGTACGCGCCGGGCCTGCCGGTGGAGCTGTACGTGGAGCGCGACGGGGAGAAGGCCATCATCGCCGTGCGAGACTGGGGCCCCGGCATCCCTCCGGACGCGCGCGAGCGCATCTTCGAGCGCTTCACGCGCAACAGCGGCGAGCACGCACGCGCGAGCCTGGGCCTGGGCCTCTACATCTCCCGGCAGCTCGCCCGCGCGCACGGCGGCGACCTGTTCGTGGAGCCGCCGCCGGAGGGCGGACCCGGCTCGCGCTTCGTGCTGCACCTGCCCCGGTGGAAGAAACCGTCCGGGGCGGCCCCCAGCTGAAGCAGGCGGGCGCATGTCGCACGGCGCCACCTTGCCGCCCACACCCGGGGGGACATTACCCTTCTGGGCCATGGACGACGCGCGGAAGACAGCAGCGCTCGGACGCTGGCGGTGGCTGCCCTGGGGGCTGCTGGCCGTCGCGGTGGTGGTGGCCTCCACGGGCGCGTGGCTGGGCTCGCGCTCGCTCCACGCGCTGGAGGCCCGGAGCGCGCAGCTGGAGCACGAAGCCACCGAGTCCGAAACCCACGTCGCACAGCTGCAGAGGCTGCGGCAGGCCATGGAGCAGCGGCTGCGCGCGCTGGAGCGTCAGCAGCAGGCGCAGGAGTGGGGCGGCGCCGCGGCGGAGCTCCAGGCGAAGAGCGCGGAGGCGCAGCACACGAAGCGCGAGGCGGCGCTCGAATCGCTGGGCAGGACGCTGAAGGACCCGCTCCAGGCAGGCGACGTGGCCGTGGCGCTGGAGGACGACGCGCTGCGCGTGGAGGTGTCCGAGCGGCTCCTCTTCGCTCCCGCCACGACGTCGCTCACGCCGGAGGGCGCCGCCGTGTTGAAGCAGGCCGCGGCGGTGTTCCGGGGCCCGCTCGCCGACCACCGCGTCGCCGTGGAGGCCCACACCGACGAGGTGCTCCCCGCCGCGGCCGGTGCTCCCGCCACCACCGCGTGGGAGCTGTCCGCCGCGCGGGCCGTGGTGGTGGTGCGGCAGCTGGGCGAGCGCGAGGGACTGGCTCCGGAGCGGCTGAGCGCCACGGGCCACGCCGCGTACCGGCCGCTGGTCCCCAATGACAGCCCGCCCCATCGCGCCAGCAACCGGCGCGTCACGCTGCGGGTGTTCCCCACGCCGGTGACACCGGAGAGCGCGGCCGTGGCGCGCACGGAGCCGCCGCCGCGGCCCATGAAGCGCCTGGCGAAGGCCAAGCCGAAGAAGACGGCGCAGCGCTGACGCACGGGACGCGGAGTGAATAGAACGCCTGGCTGCCCGTCCAGGGGTGCAGAGGGTTTCGCCTCGCCCCTGCCTCGGAGCCTCCCGTGTCCGCCTTCCGCCCCGCCCTGTGCGCCACCTTCGCCGCCGGCCTCCTCCTGGCCGCGGCTCCCGCGGAGGCCCGCTTCGGCAAGAAGTCCTCGGACAGCTCCGAGAACAAGAAGGAGGACAAGAAGCGCGACTCCAAGCGCGACACCCAGCGCGACAACAGGGGCTCCCAGTTCCACGCCGCCACGCCCATCCGCGCCAACTCGCGGAACGAAACCCACTCCTACCGCTCGGCCCCGCGCGACCGGCTCTCGTACTCCGCTCACATCTACGGCAACGCCATCGTGGCGGCCGCGGAGGTGCTGAGCGTCGTCGCGGAGACCTCCGACCCGCGGCCCGTGGTCGTCCAGCAGCAGCGCAACGCCCAGCCGCTCAGCCTGCGCGCGGGACTCAACGGGGGCATCATGGGCGGCGGCGTCGCCGGGGACGCGTTCCTGGGCATCGAGGGCGAGGCGCTGGGCATCGCCGTGCAGGGCACGCAGCTGGTGCTGCCCACCGACGACGGCACGCGCGGCACGGACGACATCCGCCTGGCGACCCTGCACATCACCTATGCGCCCGTGTCCACCGACCGCGTGCGCTGGCGCCTGGAGGGCGGCCTCTCCACCGCCCACGCGCCGGACGTCTTCTTCGTGGGCCCCAGCCTCGCCACCTCCCTGGAGGTCTGCGTGGCGGGCCCGCTGGACCTGGAGGCGCGCGTGCAGGGCACGGCCGGCACCTACCGGCAGCTGGACGCGAGCGCGGGCATCGCGCTGCACCTGGGCGCCCTCAACGTGCGCGGCGGCGTGCGCGGCCTCGTCCTGGACGACGCGGGCCGGGTGGACGGCATCCAGCACATCGACAGCTTCGTGGGCCCCTACGCCGGCGCCGGTCTGGCCTTCTGAAGCACCCGCGTGTCCAGGGGTGCACATGCCCCCTTCCGGACACCACCCCCCATCCCCGGGGCCCTGGTTTCACCGGGGGTGATGAGGGTTGAATATTCCGGGCGAGCAGGCGTCCACATGCCGCGGCCCATCCCGTGGGCCCATGAAGAGGAGAGGTTGCCGTGGGCTTCTGGAAGACGCTGTGTGCCGCGCTCGCTGTCGCTGTCCTGCTGGGGTCCGCGCCCGCCGAGGCCCGCTTTGGCAAGCGCTCCAAGCCGAACACCTCCGACTCGAAGGACTCCGACGACAAGGACGACAAGCAGGAGCACCGCGCCACGCCCGTGGGCCGCGCCTCGGACGCGCCGGTGCGCTCCAGCGTGCGCTCCTCCGGCATCGGCGTCGGCTGGTTCGACGTCCTCTTCCTCTCCGGCCCGGCCAGCTACCACCGCCGCGCGCGCGCGGAGGCCCCCCGCGGCGCCCGCGCGCCCCGGCCCGCGCCGCTCGTGCACCTGAACGTGCAGGGCAACAGCTTCGGCGACGTGGGCGGCGCGCTGGACCTCTTCATGGCCCTGGACGGCCAGCGCTGGGGCATGGACGCGCGCGTGAGCGGCATCGCGCTGGAGTCGGATGACGGGTCGGCGGACACGGACCGGCTGACGCTGCTGGACGCGCACCTGACCCTCTCCCCCTGGTCCACCGAGCGCGGCCGCTTCCGCATGGAGGCCGGCATCGCCAGCGCGCACGCCCCGGACGCCATCTTCGTGGGCCCCAGCCTCGCCGCGTCGCTGGAGGCGTGCCTCGGCCCGTCGCCCTTCGACGTGGAGGCGCGCATCCAGGTGGTGCCCTTCCCGCACCGCCAGGTGGACATGCAGGCCGGACTGGCGCTGCACCTGGGCGCCCTCAACCTGCGCGGCGGCTGGCGCACCCTGTACCTCAGCGACGGCGGCCACCTGGACGGCGTGGTGCACGCGGACCGCTTCACCGGTCCCTACCTGGGCCTGGGCCTGTCGTTCTGAAGGCCGGAAGGCTGAAGTAAAAACTCCCGGGGTCGCCGCGCACCGTGCGGGCCCCGGGAGTCTTCGCGTCGGGGCTACTCCTCCGACGACGCCGCGTAGGACGCCGGGGTGGTGTCCGCCCCGGAGCCGTTGGCCGCGCCCGCGCGCTTCACGCGCCGCTTGGGCGGCGGGGCCAGCTTTACCTCCGTGCTGAAGACGCGCCCGTAGATTTCAGGCGTGTTGATGTTCACGATGACGCCGGGGTCCTTCACGTTCAGGCGGCGCGGATTGAGCGTCTTGAGCGCCGCCTCCAGGTCCTCGCCCTCCGCTTCAATGAGCTTGCGCGCCGCGCTCTTCGACAGCACCACTGGCCAGCCCGTGGCGTTGTCGTACTCCGGCCGGAGCACCATGACGGCGTCGGTGCCGCCGCGCTCCATGTCCTTGAGCATGGACTTCACGGTGGTGACGCGCAGGGCCGGCATGTCCACCGGATGCACCAGCACCACGTCCGCGTCCTCGGCCATGGCCGCCTCCAACCCGGCCTTCACCGACGCCAGCAGGCTCTTCTCCCAGTCCCTGCTCGTCACCAGCTCCAGGCTCGGGTGCTGCTCGCGCACCGCTTCCTCGTCGCTGCCCACCACGCCCAGCACCCCGCACCCCGCCTTTCCGAAGGTGGACGCCAGCGACTGGAGGAAGCTCTTGCCCCCTTCATGCTCGATGAGCGCCTTGGGGTGGGACATCCGCCGGGCCTTGCCCGCCGCCAGGATGATCGCCACTGCCTTCATGACCCGCCTCCTCGCCCTCGACGGAAAGCCGGGGGCACCGCCAACAGGCTGTTGACCTCCTTCCGGGATTGCAGCCCGCCCGCCAGTACGAGTCGTCAGACAGCCGCCAGTCACACGAGGAGGTGTTGGCTGCCTGCCCTTTGGGCAAGGGCAGGTGTCCACCAGCGGTCAGGCGGGTGGGCCAAAGGGCTTCCCCTCCCCCGCGCCGGATGGGCGCCAAGAGGCACTTCAGTGCAGCCAGCCGCTGGAGGCCGCCAGCCGCAGCGGGGCGGCCGTCTCCACGGTCGTTTCTTCCGGCGCCGCCAGCGCCTTCACGGTCAGAATTTCAGCCAGCCGGGCCAGCGGACGGCGACGGGCCACGCGGTGCAGTTCGTCCTCCGTCACCTCGCCCAGCAGGTCGCCCCCACGCCCCTCCACCACGGGCAGCAGGTGCACGCCGTGGCGGTACATCTGCTGGAGCGCGCCCAGGACGGTGTCCTCCGGGAACAGGGTGATGGCGTGGGAGACGAGGTTCTGGAACTCAGGGCTGCGGCACATCGACACGTGAGGCCTCCGGTGCTCGGCGTTCGGGCGCCGTGTGCCGGAAGGCCTTAGCAATCCGCTTGCCGACGTCCGCGCAGGGGGTCCGGAGCTTCTCCAGAGCCCCTGGACGGATCCGCCTGCCGCCCTACTTCTTCGGCGCGGGCTTCACCGACTCCACCATCTTGCGGAAGCCCTTCTCCGCGCCGTTCACCGTCTTCTCCGGCCCGGTGAGCTTGTAGAAGATGGCGCCCTCCGGCCCCTCCACGATGGCGCCGCGCAGCTTGAAGTTCGGCTTGGGCGCGGAAGGCCCCATCATGGGACCGCCGCCCGCGTACGTGCCCTTCACCTCCACCGTGGTGACGGGCAGCCCGTTCACCTTCTCCTGCTTCGTCTTCGCGTCCTTGTCCTCCAGCGGCTTGCCGTCGGGCTTCTGGAACTGCGCCACCCAGCGCTTCACGTTCGCGTCCACCGCGCCGCCCTGCCCCTGCCCGAAGTAGAAGACAGCCAGTTCCGCGTCTTCCGCGTCTCCCTTCACGGCGGGCACCTTGTACGTCGCCGCGCGCATCGGCCGGGGAGGCTGGGCGGCCCACTCCGTCGGCGCGCTCCACGTCAGCCCACCGGCCTCCTCCGCGCTCGCGCCCATCGCCACGGTCATCGCCAACACAGTCAGCAGTCGTTTCATGGACGGCAGCGTATCCGCCTTCCCTGGCGCGTCACGCCCTCGTGCCGCGCACGCCGCGTGAGACGTCCACCCGCGTGCACGCGTGGGAACCCCATAGCTGACTCGGCGCGTCAATCCCTCTCACTTTGTGACCGGGGGAGGGCGTGCTACTCACTGACTTGTTTCCAGCAGTTCACCTTGGGCTGGAGGGGATTCCCACCATGAAGAAACAGTTGTTCCTCGGGGCCATGGCCCTAGGAGCTGTCGCCTGCACGCCGGAGATTGCGCAGGAGGCTCCGAATCTGAACGTCGGCCTGGCGGAGTTCGACCCCTCGGCGTCTCCCGCCGTGGTTCCCTCCCCCAACGACCTGGCCATCAACCAGCAGACGAAGAAGGTTCAGGCGCCGATCAACCCGGCGGCGTCCGCGGCGGAGCAGGAGTTCACGCGCGACTACCTGAACTCGCTCAACGGCTTCCCCACGTCCGCCATCGCGAACACCAAGATCAAGGACCTGGATCCGAGCTCGGTGAGCCCGAAGACGGTCATCTTCATCGACATGTACCAGGGCACGCCGCTGGCGACGAAGCCGGTGACGCCGACCCTCGCGTACAACGAGGACACGGACCTCCTCAACATCATCCCCCCGGTGGACATCAACACGGGCCTGCCGGCGTGGCCGAAGGGCTCGCGCTACGCGGTGGCGCTGGTCGGCGGTGAGAACGGCCTGAAGACGACCTCGGGCAACCCCATCATCGGGTCGGCCACGTGGGCCTTCATCAACTCCGACAAGTCGCTGGTCACCTGCGAGGACCTGACCTCGCCGGACTGCGGCCCGGCCACGGAGCTCATCCCCTCCGCGGAGACGGACCCGGCCAAGCGCCTGGCGGACCAGACCGCCAAGTCGCTGCAGCTGGAGCAGCTGCGCCTGGGCTACAAGCAGGTCTTCGACAAGGCCCTGGCGCCGCAGGGGTTCAAGCGTGAGGACATCGTCCTCATCTGGACCTTCAGCATCGTCAACCAGCCGGATGCCACCATCAACCTGGCGGCCACCGACCGCGTCCCCACCATCATCCCGTTCCCCAACGACCTGCTGCGCGTGCCGGCCACGGCCACCGCGGCGGCGCACCTGAACTTCCCCATCCCGACGACGCCGGGCCTGCAGCAGGACCTGTTCACGGGCCTGAACACGCTGGACGGCTTCTCCACCACGGGCGCCATCGTCACGGAGAACGGCGACGCGCAGGGCGTGCTGGACGGCACGATGTACCGCGTGGCCTCGGACGGCCCGGCCCCCCGCGTGGACGCGGCGTCGCTGGCCGCGGGCGTGAAGTTCTTCAAGCTGTCCAACCTGGACAAGGGCACCAAGCCGGACGTGGTGCCCTGCCTGGTGGAGAAGAGCGGTGACTGCGGCACCAGCGTGGGCGCGGCGGGCATCGTCGAGGTCCCGCAGCAGCTGCAGATCGTCCCGAAGGCGCCGCTGGATGGCGCCACCCAGTACGGCGCGGTGCTGACCACGGACCTGAAGGACACCCAGGGCCGCAACGTCGCCCCGGCCACGGCGTTCGCGCTGATGCGCCTGGCGAACCCGGTGGCCGTCAACGGCAAGAGCACCATCTCCTCCGTGCCGGACACGCTCGCGGCGGCGCTGGAGCCGGTGCGCGCGGCCCACAAGCCGTTCTTCGACGCGCTGGCGGCCGCGGGCCTGCCGCGCTCCAAGATCGCCCTGGGCTGGTCGTTCACCACCCAGAGCACCACGTCCGTCCTGCAGCAGCTGTACACGCTGCCCGGCGGCGTGTACGGGACGCCCGCGGCGCCCACCTCCGTCTTCCCCATCACGTCGCAGGTGAAGGCGGCGATGGCCGGCGCGCAGCCGGCGGCGCTGCCCAGCGGCAACATCGGCGCGGTCTACGAGGTGCGGGCCAACACGCCGTGGCTGCTCACGGGCCCCTTCGGCACGCTGAATCCCGCCGCGCCGCGCCCCACGCGCTACCCGTTCATGCTGTTCGTGCCGACCGGCACTGCGCCTGCCGGCGGCTGGCCGGTGATGGTGTTCGGCCACGGCCTGACCAGCAACCGCACCGCGGTGCTTGGCGTGGCCAACAAGATGACCGGCGCGGGCTACGCGGTGGCGGCGATGGATGCCGTCTACCACGGTGAGCGCACCAGTTGCGTGGGCTCCGCCACGGTGCTGGGCACCACGGGCTCGGTGGGTGACTCTGGCGCATGCGCCAACCCCGCGACCCAGCGCTGCGAGGACAACGCCGCCAGCCCGTCCTACGGCCGCTGCGTGGCGCGCACGGACGCGGCCCGCGCGGACTGCAGCGCCGCGGCGCTCCCGGCGGGCGTGCCGGCCGACGTGTTCTGCTCCAACGTCGTCTCCCCGTCGCAGGGCCAGTGCATGGCGGACAACAAGTGCGAGGGCGGCGACTTCCTGCGCAGCGCGCAGGGCGTCCCGGTCATCTCCGGCTGGAACTTCCTGAACCTGGGCAACCTGTTCACCACGCGCGACAACTTCCGCCACCACGTGGTGGACTTCAGCCAGTTCGTGCGCGTGCTGGGCAGCCAGCAGCTGTCCGACGCCGTGGGCGGCCTGAACGCGGCCCAGGTGGACTACGTGGGCCAGAGCCTCGGCGGCATCATGGGCACCATGTCCACCGCGGTGTCCCCGCGCGTGCGCCGCTCGGTGCTCAACGTGGCTGGTGGCAACCTGGCCGGCGTGCTCCTGACGGCGCCCGCCTTCAATGATCAGCGCACCGCGTTCCTGGGCTCGCTCGCCGCCGCGGGCGTGAACCCGGGCTCCCCGACGTTCGACACGTTCATCAGCCTGGCGAACACCATCCTGGACCCGGCGGATGCGCGCAACTACGCGTACCTGCTGGACAACAACGCGGCGGCCGGCACGGACGTCAACGTGCACCGCACGTTCATCCAGTACATCGAGGGTGACGAGGTCATCCCGAACGCGAACAGCCTGGCGCTCATCAACGCGGCCAACCGCACGGACGCGCCGCGCACGGTGGCGTCGTACATGTACCCGGCGTCCGACCCCGCCATCCACGACATCGCGCCGGCCAGCCGTCACTCCTTCCTCAACCACCCCGCCATTCCGGAAGAAGTGCGCCACGCGGCCCAGGACCAGATCATCGGCTTCCTGTCCACGGGCGCCGTGGCGCAGTAACGCGAACCACTGAGAGAGGAATCAAACACTCATGAAAAAGACACTCTCCCTCGTGGCAATCCTGGCGGCTGGTACGAGCCAGGCCGCGGGATTCCAGGTCGACACCCACAGCGCTCGCGCCACCGGCACGGGCGGCGCCGCCACGGCGTGGCTGGAGGACTCGTCCTCCATCTATTACAACGTGGCGAACATGGTCGGCGTGAAGACGCTGGACATCACGCTGGGCGACACGGGCATCCTCCCCAGCATCACGTTCCAGCGGCCGAACATGGAGGCGGAAGGGCAGCGCACCACGCTGTCGCCGCCGCCGCACCTGTTCGTCGTCTACAAGCCGTTCGAGAAGGCGGCGTTCGGCGTGGGCGTGTTCACGCCGTACGGCGCGCGCAGCCGCTGGGAGGAGGGCTTCAGCGGCCGCTTCCGCGGCTACGAGTCCTCGCTGGCGACGTACTACATCAACCCGTCGTTCGCGTATGAGCTGCACCCGCGCTTCCGCTTCGGCGCGGGTCTGGACATCGCCCGGGCCACCATCGAGCTGACGCGCGGCCTGGACTTCGTGAACAGCGAGGGCTCCGTCCACCTGGGTGGCGCGGACTGGGGCTCCGGCTTCAACATCGGCGTGCAGGCCAAGCTGCTGGACAACCTGGACATGGGCCTGCACTACCGCAGCGCCATCGACATCCAGTTCCAGGGCCAGGCGGACTTCCAGAACATCCCGGTGGAGTTCCAGAGCCGTCTGACGGACCAGAAGGCGCACGCGGACGTCGTCCTGCCGTCCACCGTGACGGCGGGCCTGGCGTACCGGCCGCTGAACAACCTGCTGCTGGCGTTCGACGCGAGCTGGGTGGACTGGTCCTCGTTCTCGGAGCTGGCCATCCGCTTCGAGAACCCGTCCATCGACAACCCCATCCCCAAGCGTTGGCGCGCGAAGTGGAAGTACTCGCTGGGCGGTGAGTACGCCGTGAACGAGGCGCTGCAGGTGCGCCTGGGTCTCACGTACGACCCGTCCCCCAGCCCCAACAGCACGCTGACGCCGGACCTCCCGGACGCCAACCGCTTCAAGGTGTCCGCGGGCGTGGGCTACCAGTTCAAGCCGTTCCGCGCGGACCTGGGCTACCAGTTCGTCGCGCTGGCGGACAAGGAGAGCACGGCGCCGGGCATGCCCGGAACGTACTCCGGCAACGCGCACGTGCTGGGCCTGACGCTGGGCTTCAACCTGCAGTAACCGGCTGAACCGTTTCTGAAGTCGCGGGCGCCCGGCTCCTTCCGTTCATGGAAGGGCCGGGCGCTTTCGCTTACGGTGCCGGGCCGTGAGCCCTTCCAAGCCCGGCCGCAACGACCCGTGCCCCTGTGGCAGCGGGAAGAAGTACAAGGCCTGTCACGCCGCCGAGGACCGCGCGAAAGCCGCGCCGCCTCCCACCGCCGCCCCCGCCCACCCGCTGAAGCAGGACCTGGAGGGCGCCATGGCGCTCCTGGGCGACGCGGACGTGTCCCGTCTGTCGCAGGCGCTGGAGCACCTGGGCGTGCTGCTCCAGGCCGCGGGGCCCCAGCCGGGGCTTCGCTACGACGACAAGGCCTTCAGCGACCACGTGGGCCAGGCGCTCGCGAAGCTGGCCGCGCAGGAGGGCCTGGACGCGATGGAGGCGCGCAACAGCCTGCGCGTGGGCGTGGTGCGGGAGCTGGGCACGCGCGGCTTCCAGGAGAAGCTGGGCGCGGGGCTGCTCGCGCAGGTGACGAAGAGTGGACGCACGCCGGAGGAGCGGCGCGCGCTGTGCGTGGGCGCGCTGCTGGCCACGGCGGCGAAGAAGACGAGCAAGGTGCGGCCGGAGGACAACCCCGTGCTGGACGTCGTCTTCGACGTGCAGTTCCGCGAGTGGAGCCAGAAGCACGCGGAGGTGGTGCGCAAGTACGAGTCCCTGATCGCGGGCATGGAGCAGGAGGACCTCACGCCCGAGGCCTCGGAGGCGCTGCGCAAGGCGGAGGCCGGCGAGCTGGACGCGCTGGTGAAGCACGTGCAGGCGGACCCCGCGCTGGTGGAGCGCATCTCGCGCGAGGCGAAGGAGCGCGCGCAGCGGGTGGAGGCGAAGCTGCGCGAGCCCGCCACGCCGTCCGTCTTTTCCCCTGAGGAGGAGCTGTGGCTCACCGTCGCGCTGTGGGAGCCCCTGCGCGCGATGAAGTCCCAGCCCAAGGACCCGGAAGGCCGGCGGCAGGTCATCGCCGCGCTCTTGCGCGCGGTGAAGGTCGCGGTGGACGCGGACTTCCTGGAAGGGATGCTGGAGCGGATGCGCGACGGTGCGAAGGATCCGGCGGCGGACGAGCCCACGCGCGAGTGGCTCACCGACGCGGCCATCGCCTTCGAGGCGGAGCCCGCGCGGCTGGTGCTGGCGGCGCTGCTCACCGCGCGGCAGGAGGCGAAGGGACGGAGCGCGGAGGAGATGGTGGCGCTCGCGGACCTGAAGGCCCTGCCCGCGTGGACGCCGGAGCAGTTGGAGCCCTACCGGCAGCTCATGGAGAAGGAGGGCCGCGCGGCCGGCGCCGGGCGGATCCGCCGCGCGCAGGACTGGCTGCGCGAGCACCCCGTGCAGCTGGACGCGGAGGCCTGACGCCTCACTTCAGATGAAGAGCGCCTTCGCGGTCTGCTGGAGGCGCTCCGTGCCCATGCGCATGAGCTGGCCCTTGAGGCCGGGCTGGCTCACGACGTGCCGCTCGAAGGCGGCGCGCTCCAGGCGCAGCACCACGCACGGCGTCTTCGTGCGGACCGTGGCGGACACGGGCTTGTCCAAGAGCAGGGAGATTTCACCGAACACGTCGCCTTCGCGCAGCTCCGGCAGCAACACGATGCGGCCCGGCTGCTCCAGCGACAGCTGACACTGGCCGCGCAGCAGCAGGTAGAAGGCATCGCCCGGCTGCCCTTGAGTCAGGAGCACCTGTCCCGCGGGCACGGCGCGCAGGTCGAACTCGCGCGACATCGCCTGCTTCAGCGCGGGCGACAGGTTGGTGAACAGGGGGCTCGTCCGCAGCAGGTTGTCCACCAGCCGGCGCTGGTAATAGGCCTGCACCGCCGCCTCCACCTCCGGGTGCGCGGCGCTGACGCGGGCCAGGGAGGAGCGCTTGAACTCCAGCAGCACGGAGCGCTCAGGCACCTCCACGCTGGCCAGCCTGGGCCCTTCGGACACCAGCGCCACCTCGCCGAAGAAGTCCCCCGGCCCCAGCGTGGCCACGACCTGTCGCGCGTTGCCCTCCACCCGGCGCGTCACCTCCGCGCGGCCCTCCACCAGCGCGAACATGGAGTCGCCCGGCTGCCCCTCCTCCACCACGCGCTGGCCCGGCCAGAAGGCGCGCACCTCCAGCGCCTCCACCAGCGCCACGAAGGCATCGCGCCCCACGCCTGACAGGACGGGCACGCCCGGGTCCTTGCCGTCGGGCACCCAGGCGAAGGTGGGGGCCAGCGCACCGGGCGGCAGGGCGAAGCGCTCCGCCAGGGCGCGCACCGTCTTGGGACGCGCGCCCCGCAGGCCTCGCGACAGCACCGTGGCGGCCACCGCGCGCAGGAGCCCTCCCGCGCGGGTCCACGCGAGCGCCGCGTCGTCGTAGGCGTGGGCGGCTTCCGGCGTGCGCTCCAGCCACTCGAGCAGCTCCGCGACGCGCTGGTGGACCTCCGCGTCCTCCGGCTCCGCGCGCAGGGCGTCCTGGTAGCCGGCCAGGGCCGCTTCCAGCTTCCCCTCGGCGGCGAGGGTCGCCGCCTGGGCCTTCAGGGACCGCGCGTGTGGGGAGTCCGCCATGCGGGCCTCTGTAACCCAGCCGCGCGGCGCACGCATCCGTTCGGCGGTCCCGACGGGGTGTCCCTTGTCACACCCCTGACCTTCAGCTGCTCAAATCCCGCACCCGCTCTGCCAGGCTCTGCGTGAAGAGGCGGTAGATGCGCAGGGCCGCGGCCTCGTGCGTCTCCAGGAAGTATTGGAAGTCCGTCCGCGTGACGCGCAGGGCGCGCACCACCGTGTGCGCGCGCACGTGCGCGGACACCGGGCCATCCAGGATGAGGGAGATTTCCCCCAGGAAGGCGCCCGGCCCCAGCATGTTGAGCTGACGCGCGTCACGGCCCGGGCCGGTGGACACGCTCACCATCCCCTCCAGCAGCACCACCAGCCCCATCCCCTTCGCGCCCTTCTCCAGCACCGTCGTCCCCGCCGGCACCAGCACGGGCCGGGCCAGGCGGTAGAGGTCGCGCATGTCTTCCAAAGACAGACCATCGAAGATGGGAATGGCTTTCAGATAGCCATAGCCATCCACCACCGGCTGAGCCTTCTCCGCCGCGACCGAGCCCTCCGGCGCCGACGCGAGCCCCAGATGCTGGAGCAGCCGCGCCTGCTCCGCCTGGAGCAGCAGCAGCCCCGCCCCCGACGCGTGCTTGATGCCGTCCGCCAGGAGCACCAGCGCGCGCCACGTCGCGCCCTCCGCGTCCAGCAGCTCACACATGCGCAGCACCGCCTCCGGCCGCTGCCCGTCATCCACGGGCACCGCGCGCAGCATCTCCAGCTCCGCGTGCGAGTTGCCCAACACCCGGAACACCTGCGCCGCCTCCATGGGCCGGTGCATGCGACCCAGCAGGTGCGCCAGCGACTCGCGCGCGCCCAGCGCCTGGTACAGCGACAGCGCCTGCTCCAGCGAACCGGCCCGCTCGAAGGCCGCCGCCGCGCGGGCCTGCTCCCCCACCCTCAGCCACGCCTCCGCGGCCAGCAGCGGCGCTCCCGCCTGTTCGTACAACGGCGCCGCGCCCCGGTCGTCTCCATCCGCTTCCAACAGCCGCGCCGCGCCCGCGAAGTCGCGCGCCTGCCGCAGCACCTCCACCAGCCGGGTGCGCGTGTCGGCGGGCACCACCAGCGCCTCTTCCAGGACCCGCTCGCGCTGCCCCGCCCCCATCGCCTCGTACGCGCGCACCGCGTCCTCCACCGCGCCCTTCAGCACCCGAGCCCACACCCCTCGCGTGACGCTGGAGCCAGGGCCCACGGCCACGTCGTCCCCGTTCGAATCGTTTGGAGTCACGGCCTTGTCGTTCCTCCCGGACGCCCTGGCGGACAAAGGGGGTCCACGCCTGGGTCCGGACCCTGATTCCGTAGCATTCTGAAACAGGGAAAGCCAGCCAGCGCGGTGAAGAGGGGCAGGCTTTGGACACACTGTCCACCGCGTGAATCGGATGCGCAAAACCTGAGAGGTTGGGGTGGGCGCAAACCCTGCGCTTCGGGGTGGCTGTCGTGCGTGAGAGGGATTCCCCACCTTCAGGCGTCCCTGACCCAGGGACTCCTACCCAAGGTGTCTTCCCCCATGACGTCGCGCCCCGCTTCCTTCCGTTCTCTCAAGGTCCTGGAGTCGTCCCACCCGCGCCGCGCGCTGAACCTCCTCGCGCGAGGTGGCTGCCTGCTGATGCTCTCGTCCGGAGCCGCCCGCGCCAACGAGCCCGAGGCCCCGGCTCGGGCTGCGGCTCCGGTGCAGGCCGAAGCCCCGGTGCGGGCTGCGGCTCCGGTGCAGGCCGCGGCTCCGGTGCAGGCCGAAGCTCCCGTGCGGGCGGAGGCGCCTGTGCAAGGGGACGCGGACCCGGCGGATGACGCGGTGTGGGGCGAGGAGGCGCTGGCGCAGGCGGAGCTGCCGGCGTCGATGACGGAGGCGGCGCGGACGCTGGAGGATTCGCCGGTGGTGGTGTGCTCGGGGGCGCTCCAGCAGGCCTACCGTCCCGGACTGCTGCTCACCACGCCCCGGAGCTCCGTGCAGCGAGAGTCACTCCAGTTCAGCGGCTGCCCCGTCAACGACGGCGTGGTGATGACGGCCGTGGGGATGGAGACCCTGCATTTGAAGCGCGCGACGTGCATCGGCAACGCGGGAGGGGCCTCTATCGCTACGGTGACATGGTCCAACGGGGAGAAGTCCTCCGTGCGGTTGGACCGAGTGGAGGTTCGTGCGGATGGCGCCATGCAGGTCTTCACGTCCGAGGGGACCATCAGCACCGGGCGTCACGCGGGCCACGGCGTGCGCCTGGTCACCGCCGTGCCCACGCTCACCACGCTGGCGGCCTGCGTCCAGCCGTCGGGCCTCACGGCGAACCTGGGCGTCGCCACGCTCACCGTGCAGGACCTGCCCACCGTCCTGGACGTGTCCGCCGGGAAGCAGTGACCGCGCGGTCGCTCCCCTGCCGGGCGCTTCGGGGAGGAGCGGACTCCGCGCCGCATGCACCGCTATGCAGGCGCGGGCCGGGCGTTATCGTGGGGGGCCATGAGGCCTGCCCCGGAGCGCCGGATGCGAACGCGACGAATCACGGGGGGTTGGAGG
>NZ_RAWF01000218.1:0-17051 GCF_003612075.1 Corallococcus sp. CA041A | reverse complement strand
CTCACGCTCCTCGGCCATCATTGGCGCGGCCGCCAAGAAGCGCGCTGACGCACCGTCGCCCGCGCCAATGATGGCCGAGGAGCGTGAGTCTTCCGATGCCCTGGCCGCGGCGGAGCCGGCCATGCGGCGCGCGGCGCCGGCGAAGGACGCCACCGTGGCCATGGGCGCGCCGGCCGGCCTCCAGATGAATGCCCCGCCGCCGGTCCAGCAGCCCATGGAGAAGCGCAAGATGCAGGCGGTGGATGGCGACAAGGGCGTCGCCGAGGGCGGCAACGTCTTCGAGACCTACAAGGCCAACGCCTTCACCGAGACGGCGAAGGACAACCTGTCCACCTTCGCGGCGGACGTGGACACGGCCTCCTACTCCATGGCCCGGCGCTACCTGCAGCAGGGCCAGCTGCCGCCCACCCACGCGGTGCGCGTGGAGGAGTTCGTCAACTACTTCAAGTACCGCTACACGCCGCCGGAAGAAGGCGCCTTCACGGTGCACCTGGAGGGCGCGCCCTCGCCCTTCAACGCGCGCCGCCAGTTCCTGCGCGTGGGCGTGCAGGGCAAGGTCGTCTCCCGCTCGCAGCGCAAGCCCGCGCACCTGGTGTTCCTGGTGGACACCAGCGGCTCCATGGCGTCGTCGGACAAGCTGCCGCTGGCCATCGAGTCCATCAAGGTCGCGGTGAAGAACCTCAATGAGAACGACACCGTGGCGCTCGTCACCTACGCGGGCTCCACGCGGGACGTGCTGGCCCCCACGCCCGCCACGGACGTGAAGAAGATCCACGCGGCGCTGGACACGCTGGTCGCGGGCGGCGGAACGGCCATGGGCTCCGGCATGGAGACGGCCTACAAGCACGCGGTGAAGAAGGCCGCGGGTGGAGTGGTGTCCCGCGTGGTGGTGCTCACGGACGGCGACGCCAACATCGGCCCCAACCTCACCCCCAAGGCCATGCTGTCCAGCATCGAGAAGTACGTGGCCGAGGGCGTCACGCTCACCACGGTGGGCTTCGGCATGGGCAACTACCACGACTCGCTGATGGAGCAGCTGGCCGACAAGGGCAACGGCAACAGCTTCTACGTGGACAGCATGAAGGAGGCGCGCAAGGTCTTCGAGACGCAGCTGACCGGCACGCTGGAGGTCATCGCGAAGGACGTGAAGTTCCAGGTGGAGTTCAACCCGAAGGCCGTCAGCCGCTACCGCCTGATGGGCTACGAGAACCGCGACATCGCGGACAAGGACTTCCGCGACGACAAGGTGGACGCGGGCGAGATTGGCGCGGGCCACACCGTGACGGCGCTCTACGAAGTGGAGCTCACGGGCGAGGCGCAGGACGTGGCCACCGTGCGCATCCGCGCCAAGGCGCCCAACGGCACGGAGGCCAAGGAGCAGGCCTTCCCGCTCACCCGCGCCAACCTGAAGCCGTCCATGGAGGCCGCGTCCAGTGACTTCCGCTTCGCCGTCGCCGTGGCCGCCACCGCGGACATCCTCCGCGCCGCGCCCGCCGCCGAGGGCTGGAGCCTGGCCACCACGCAGAAGCTGGCGGAGGGCGCCGTGGCGGGTGACGCCGACCGCACCGAGTTCGTTCGTCTCATCGGCCAGGCCCGCGCGCTGACGACCGCGTCGGCCAGCGGCCACTGAGGGCAGTACCCAGCACGACACACCGGGGAACGCGCAGCAAGGGGGGCTCTGCCCGCCACCGGGGATGCACCGGTGGCGGGCAGGGCTTTTTTCAGGGGTGCTTCAGATGGTGCTGATGACCGGCGCCGTGGTGCTGGTGAAGAAGTCGGTGAAGGTCCCGTACCAGTAGGTCCCCGACCGGCCGTTGATCTTGCATGCCTTGGTGCCGGAGACGCTCAGGTTGGTCCCGGTGCTGTTCAGGCCGGCGCTGCCGGTCAGGATGCTGCCCGTCATGTAATCGCAGTAGATGTCCCCATTGCGCGTGGTGGAGAGCGTCGTGGGGTCCACGGCGCGCACGGCCATGATGGTGGCCGCCGAGCCGCTCCAGCCGTTCTTCATCGTGAAGCCCACCGCGAGCCCCAGGCTGGAGCCGGAGAGGGACACGGTGCCCGGCGCGTTCAGCGGGACGGTCTGGAGCACCACCGACGCGCCCGTCGTCAGGGTGCAGCTGGCGCCACCCGTGCGGGTGAGGACGACGTTGTACTGCGGCGGCGAGGTGGTGATCTGCACCGTGGTCGCTTCGTAGTCACAGCCCTGCGAGGACGCCGTCGTCAACCGCGCGCTCTGCTGCGCGAGCTCCGCGCCGTCCTCCTGCTCCGGACCGCCACACGCGGAGAGGGCAAGAGCGGACCCAAGGCACACCACGGACGTCAGCTTGTTCATCATGGGAATTCCTTTCCTATTTTGGGGAGGGGGAAGGCCCGGACGCTAACAAGCCTGTCTGACAGAACCAAGACACAGAGTCCTGTCTGCCCTTGACGCGGAGCGACGCGTGTATAGTGCCCGGTATGAACCGACCCGCTTCGTTGCAAAATGCGTTGGTGTTGGCCCTGACCTCGCTTGCCTGTGGAGCATGCGGCGACTCTGCCTCCGGCGGAGGCGTGGCCCTGGGCTCCGAGCAGAAAGGGATTGCGACCTTCTACGACGCCAACGGGGGCGGCAACTGCAGCTACGACCCGGGCGGCGACCTGATGGTGGCCGCGATGAACCGCGAGCAGTACGACAACAGCGCCGCCTGCGGCCAGTGCGTGGACATCGCGGGGCCCAAGGGCAACGTGCGCGTGCGCATCGTGGACCAGTGCCCGGATTGCGATAAGGGCCACCTGGATCTGTCCCGCAAGGCCTTCGACAAGATCGCGGAGGCGAAGGATGGCCGGGTGAGCATCACCTGGACGCCGGTCTCCTGCGACGTGGCGGGTCCGGTGGAGTACCACTTCAAGGACGGCAGCAACCCCTGGTGGACGGCCATCCAGGTGCGCAATCACCGGCTGCCCATCCAGAAGCTGGAGTGGAAGCGTGACGGTGATTGGAAGGCGCTGAAGCGCGAGAGCTACAACTACTTCGTCACCGACTCGGGCGTGGGCGAGGGCCGCTTCCAGCTGCGCGTCACCGCCACGGGCGGCCAGCAGCTCGTCGACTCCGTGGAGAAGGTGCTGGACGACGGCAGCGTGGACGGGGCGGAGCAGTTCGCGCCCCAGAAGTAGGCGCACGCGCCCCGCCGCCCCGTCCGTCACTGCGTCACTGCGTCACTGCGTCAGCGCATCAGAACGTGAAGACGGACGGGGACGTGGTGCTGGTGAAGAAGTCCGCGTAGCTGGCCACGTAGTTGTTCCCCGAGCCCGTCTGGCCGGAGATGGTGCCGCTCTTCGTGCCGGACACGGTGAGCGTCGTCCCGTTGGACGCGATGGACAGGCTGCCCGAGTAGATGGAGCCCGAGCCCAGGAAGATGGACAGCCCCGTGGAGCGCACGATGGCCATCGTGTCCGGAGCCACGTGCCGGAGTCCCAGGGACTGGGGCGAGCTGCCGCTGACGCTGGTCTTGTACGTGTAGCTCACGGCCACGCCCAGGTCGTTGGCCGCCAGCGACAGCGTGGGCGCGGTGCCGGTGGAGGAGCCCACCACCACGCTGTCCGCGCCGAAGGCACAGGTGGCATCCGCCGCGCGCGTGACGGTGACGTCGTAGATGGGAGGAACGGTTCCCGTCCGCGCCGCGGACGACACCGTGAACGTGCAGCCCTGGGAGGTCCCCGTCACCAGCGCGGACTCCTGGGTGGCGAGGTCGGCCTCCCCCCCCACGCCAGCGCCACACGCGGTGAGGCCCGCGATGGCGCAAAGTGAAACAACAGACTTGATGTTCAGCATGGGAGTGCACTCCAGGGTTGGGGTGGTTGAAGCGCCGTCCCGTATAAAAGCAAACGTCAGACACTGAAAACATTTCGTCCTCAATGCCTGCCATCCAAACCCTGGGGTGCGAAGTCACCCATCAGAACGCGACGATGGACGGTGTCGTCTCGCTGGTGAAGAAGTCCGGGAAGGTGGCCACGTAGTCATCACCGGAGCCCGTCTCTCCGACGATCGGGGCGTTCTTGGTGCCGCTGACGGTCAGCGTCATGCCGTCCGGTTCAATGGACAGGTCTCCGGCGTAGATGAACTTCCCCAGCGCGTTGAAGTACAGGCCCGTGGACCGGGTGATGGCCAGCGTTTCCGGTGCCACGTGCTTGATGCCCAGCTGCTGGGGTGAGGGCCCACCCGTCCGGTACGTGTAGCTCACGGCCACGCCCAGGTCGTTGGCCGCCAGGGACACCGTGGACGGCGTGCCGTTGGAGAACCCCACCACCACGCTGCCCGCGCTCCAGGGGCAGGTGGAACTCGCTTCACGTGTGAGCGTGATGTCGAAGATGTAGGGGAACGGACCGGGCTGCCGCGGCGCGGACGACACCGTGAAGGTGCAGCCCTGGGAGGTCCCCGTCACCAGGGCGGACTCCCGGGTGGAGAACTCGCCCTGCCCTTCCGCTCCTCCGCCACACGCCGTGACCGCGACGACCGCACACAGGGAAACGACAGACTTGAGGTGATGCATGGCACTGCCCTCCAGGGGTTGGAACCGCGCCAACCCCTTTAAAGGCAAATGCCAGACATGCAAACCGGATTAACGCCGCAGCATGCCGCGCAGCAACTCCAGGGCCTCGGTGACCCCTTGCCAGACCTGGAGCGCCTTGATGCCCTCGCCTTCGCCCTGCACGTTGCGGCGGGCCGCGCGCTCCAGGGGCAGCAGCGCCCCCTCCACCAGCTCGATCTGCCGGCTCAGCTCCGCCGGAGACGGACCGTTCGCGGCGCGCTGGAGTGACTCCGCCTGTGAAGGCAGGGACACCGACACCGGCCGGTCCGCCAGGGCCGTGATGGCCTTGGAGAGCTGGGCCATGTACGGGCCGAAGTCCGGCGCGGCCGCCTGGGGCATGGGCGCGTTGCGCAGCGTGGGCGCCTCCGCTTGGGTTGCCACGCGCTCCGTGAGGGCCTTGAGCAGCTGCGCCAGGTGCTTGAGGTACGGGGCCAGGTCCGTGGCCGGAGCCTGGGCCACGGGAGCGGCCTGGGGCATGGCCGGGAGGGACACCTGCACCGGGGCGGGTGGCTTCGCGGCGGCCTCGCGGCTGACGCGGGCTACCTCCAGCACGGCCTCGCGCAGGGCCTCCAGGTGCGGGGCCACGGGCGTGTCCTCGCTGGGGGCGTTCGCCTGCGCGGCGGCCTGCACCACCGCGTCGCGCACGGCGCCCAGTTGTTCCTCGATGGCGCCCAGCTGTCCGGTGACGCGCGCCACGGGGTCGTCTTCCTTGCCCCCCATGCGCTTCACGCGGGCGAAGCCCTGCTTGATCTCCTCCCAGCGCTTCGCCTTCTCCGGCGTCAGGCGCCCGCGCATCTCCTGGAGCTTGAGCAGGTTCTGCTCCGCCGCGGTGGTGAGTGTCTGGGATTCGCCCTGGTAGTGGTCGTCGATGCGGCGCTCAAGCTCGTCGTCCGTCATCGCGGAGACGACCTTCTCCGCCATCTTGCCCATGTTGCGGTAGCTGCCCTGCAACTTGAACGGAGGCTCCGTGCGGAAGCGCTCGTCCTGCGCGGCGGACGCGATGTACTGGAGGTTCACCTTGAGCAGCACCTGCTGCACGCGGAACAGCCGCTGGAAGACGGCGACAATCTCCTGCAGCTCCGCCGCCGCGTAGCCGTGCTTCAGCTCGCCGGAGGGGACGTCCTCGCCCTTGGCCATCCGGATGAGGCGGTGCACGTCCTGCGGGTCGCGCGTGGCCAGCGGCGCGAGCACCGGGTTGGAGGTGAGCGCGTTCTCCAGGTAGCTGAGCGCGAACAGGTCCTCCTTGCCGTCCAGGATGTCACCCAGGTTGTAGGTGTCCGCGCGGTTGGCGAGCATGTCCGGGATGCGGAAGCGCTCGCCGGTCTCCGTGTACGGGTTGCCCGCCATCACCACGCAGAACTTCTTGCCGCGCAGATCATACGTGCGCGTCTGGCCATTCCAGACACCCTCTACGCGGCGCTGGCCGTCGCACAGGGAGATGAACTTCTGGAGCAGCTCCGGATCCGTGTGCTGGATGTCGTCGAGGTAGAGCATCACGTTGTTGCCCATCTCGAAGGACAGGTTGATGCGCTCCACCTCCTGCCGCGCGGTGGCGTTGGGCGCCTCCGACGGATCCAACGACTTCACGGAGTGGCCCAGCGCCGGCCCGTTCACCTTCACGAAGGTGAGGCCCAGGCGGCTGGCCACGTACTCCATCAGCGTCGTCTTGCCGTAGCCCGGCGGAGACATGAGCAGCAGCATGCCCATGCGGTCCGTGCGCTTGCCCTCGCCCGCCGCACCCAGCTGCTTGGCCAGGTTCGCGCCGATGAGCGGCAGGTACACCTCGTCGATGAGCCGGTTGCGCACGAAGCTCGTGAGCACCTTGGGCGTCAGCTCCTCCAACCGCAGCTTGCGCCGCTCGCGGTCCAGCAGGTCGCGCAGGTATGCGCGGTAGGCCACGTACGCGGGCACGCGCACCTGGCGGAACTCGCCCAGCCGCGCCAGGAACTCATCCAGGCGCAGGGACAGCTTGCGGTCCTGGACGCGTGGGTGGCTGCCCAGAAGGCCCGTGGCCTCCGTGGCGGTGATGGCGCCCGCCGTCTCGCGGTCCAGCTTGCGCTCGGTGAGGAGCACCACCGCCGTCTCCAGCGCGACGTGGGCCGCGTCACCCGGGCCGCCGTCGCGCTTCGCGAGGAACGCGTCCACCCAGGCGCGAGCGATGCGCAGGCGCTCCGGCAGGTTCTTCTCCAGGCCGCGCAGGTCGTCGTCGAACGCGGTGCGCGAACCGTGGCGGTCCAGGTGCGCGAGGAAGGCGTCCTTCAGCGCCAGGGCCTCGCGGCTGGTGGTGAAGCGAGGGCGGTCCACCGCCAGCTCCTCCACGAGGTAGCGGCCCGCCTGCCGGCCCTCCGCGGGCGACGCCGCGAGGCCGTGGCCCTGGAGGAACGCGAGCACGCGCTCGCCCAGCTCGTCACCCAGCGCCACCAGGTCCGAGCCGATGTCGAAGGCTTGGCGCAGCCGCGCGAGGCTGCGCGCGCGCCGGTGGAAGACGCCCCGGAGCGTGTCGTCCGGGTCGAACGCCCAGTACAGCGCGGCCCAGGCGCGAGGCACCGGGGCGAAGCGCAGCAGGCCCGCGCCCTGGTGCAGCGCGAGCAGCTTCTCCAGGAGCGCCGTCGCGTCCGAGTCGTGCACGCCGCGCTCGTAGCCCTCGTCGAAGCGGTCCGCCGCGTACGCGCGCACGCGCTCCATCAGCTGCCCCTGCGCGCCGGCCTCGTACAGCGCCGTGAGCGTGAGGCCGCCCTTCCCCTCCTCCGCGTCCATCAACAGGCCCGCGGCCAGGTACTCCGCGCGGTACACGTCGCGCGTCTCGGAGACCAGGTGCTGATCCCAGAGCTCGCGGTACTTCAGCAGCTCCGGGTCCTCCAGCTTCTGGGTGTAGTCGGAGCCGGTGAGCTGGAGGTACAGCGCGCCGTCGCGAGGGACGAGCGTCAGCTCCAGCGGCTGCGTGTTGACGTGGAAGCGATAGGGCCCCAGCTTGATGAGGCCTTCGCCGCCCTCGAACAGGTCCTGCTTGTCGCGCAGGGCGCGCAGGGCGTCCTGCTTCGCGGACTTCACCCGCGACAGCACTTCGTCCGCGCGCACGCTGTCCTGGAGCGCCAGCAGCTGTTCAGCCAGCTGCCGCAGCTTGAGGATCATCGCGTCGGACGCGAAGTAGGCGTTGAGCTCGTCGTCCGCCTTGAACGACTTCGCCCGGCGCTGCACGCCCTGGAGGATGCGCTCCGCCGCGCCGAAGAGGCCCGAGGCCCGGCGCTGACGCTCGTCCACCAGCGCCTGCTTGCGCGCGCCGAAGGCCTCCAGCAGCTCTTCGCGCTTCTGGGTGATCTGCCCCAGGAACTCGTCGAACTCGCCGAAGCGGCCCTCCAGCTCCTCCAGCAGCACGGTGAGCTTGGAGAGCGCCTCGTCGCACTTCTCCGGCGAGTCCGCCTGCGACAGCGCGTTCTCGATGCTCTGCCCCAGCAGCTTGAACTGCGCGCCGAACTCCGCGCGCTTCTCCTTGCCGGACAGCTCCTTGCGCTTCGCCTGGAGCCCCGCGCGCACGCGGTTCAAGCGGCTGAACAGCTCGGAGATGCCCTCGAGGATCTTGGCCCGGGCCAGCGGGTCGCCCACCTGGAGCCCGCCCACCACCTCACCCAGCACCTCCAGGCCCTGGGCGGTGCGATCCACGTCCTCGGCCAGCGGGGCCAGCTCGGCCGTCGTCGTCAGAGGCTCCAGCCGCTCCAGCAGCCCGTCCAGCCGCGAGGCCAGGGGCTGGAGCGCTTCACCCTTCTGGAGGAAGTCCACGCACGCGGTGCTCACCGCGTCGGACGCGGCCACCACCGCCTGCTCCAGGGCGTCCACGCGCCCCAGGTCCATGTAGCGGACGTCCTTCAAGGTGATGAGGTGCCCGCGGTGCCGGCGCAGTTCCGCCAGCGCGCGCATGAAGCCCTCGGCATCCGTGAGCCCCTCCGGCTGCGCGTTGAGCAGCAGCGTCTCCTGCGTCTGCAGCGCCTGCGCGAGCGACTCCTCCGCGCGCTTGCGCATCGCGAGGACCTTCTCGAACTCATCGATGATGAGCTCGGAGGTGCGGCGCAGCAGCTCGATGGGCGCCTGGAGCCCCACTTCCGCGTGGGAGAGCCAGTAGTAGGCGTCCAGGGCGCGAGTGGCCGCGGAGACCAGGTCCTCGTAGGTGCGGCGCGTGGGCTTGTCCGTCTTCGCCACGCGCGGCAGCGTCAGGGCGTCACTGATGCCGCGCACCAGCTCCGCGTTGCCCACCTTGCCCAGGTAGCCCGGCGCGGGGGGCACCTTCGCCGCGTGCTCGTCGGAGACGAACGGCGTCTGCCACACCTGCATGGGGTGCACGCGCGTGGGCTCCTGCGACGTGGCGCGGAACACCACCAGCCCACCGTCCGCGAAGAGGCTCATGCCGTTCGCCTGCAGCGGCGTCTGCACCTCCTTGCGCACCAGGTTGTACGGGAAGAGCACATACGCGCCCTCGTCCCGGCGGTGGAAGACGTAGAGCACGTCCTCACCGTTGGGCGAGCGCACCGCCTGGTGGAACTCCATCCCCTCCGACGCGCCGTCGAAGACCTTGTAGTCGCCCGTCTGGAGGTAGTAGCCGCCCGGGAAGACGATGCCCTGGTCCTCCGGCAGCCGCACACAGGACTGGCCAATGGCGTCGATGCGCACCACGTGCTGGGTGCGCGAGTTGAAGACGAGGTAGCGGTACGCCTTCTCCCGGAACGGCAGGATGCGCAGGAGGATGAGCCCGCCCACCTGCGTCCAGGCGAACTCCGCGTCGTCCAGCGACTGGTCCGGGTCCTCCACCGGCTCGCTGTAGATGCCCAGGCCGGTGGCGGTGTTGTCCTCCACCTTCACGGTGAGGTCGCCCTTCACCGTCTCCACGAAGACCTGATCCAACACGTTGACGTGCGGGTGCTGGCCCAGCACGTACTGCTCGCGCGTGGCCACCGTCCACTCGAAGTCGTGTGACGGCGGGTAGACGTGGTCGCGCTCACCCTGGTTGTCCACGTAGGTGGCGTGACCCTCCACGTCCACGTTGAAGCGGAAGACCTTGAGGTCGCGCGCGGACAGGCCCGTCTGGAACACCGCGAGCAGGCGCGAGTCCCGCCGCCGCAACTGCAGCAGCTTCGCGTCCTTGTAGTACTTGTACAGCTCGCCGAAGTCCTTCACGAACCGGGGGTCCGCGAGGAAGCCGCCGGCCTCCGTGGGAGGCACGGCGGACAAGTCGAAGCCCTCGGCCGTCTTCTCGAAGCGGTGCAGCGAGAAGACGTCCGAGATGTTCGTCTCCTTCTTCAGGCCGATGAAGACGTTGTAGCCGAAGAGGAGGTACTTCCCGACGCTGACGATGTCGCGGGGGACGCAGTTGTTCTCCGTGCGTACCCGCTCGTTGCCAATGACGGTGAGCTCCGTGCCACCGAACAGCGCCTTGCGCCGCCCGTTGAGGTCGTTCGCCTGGGTCGCCAGCGCGTCCGCCTGGGAGACGAGGCGCGCACGGATGACCTCGTAGCTGCCGCCCTCCAGCGTCGCCTCGCCCCCGGGCACCTGGGTGCCCGGGGTCTTGGTGCTGTCAGTTGCCATGGATGTTCACCGGAAAGGGATTGCGATTGGCGGGAGGCTTCAGCCCTGCTGCTTCTGCGCGAGGGCCGCGGCTTCCGACTGCACCAGCGCCTTGATGCCAGCGGCGGTGGACTCCGTGGGGCTCACCGACATGCGGTTGAGCAGCGCCGCGACGGCCAGGTTCTGCGCGTCGTTGCTGAGGCCCGGCTTGGAGAGGATCTCCTTCAGGTCCGCCGGCAGGTCCTTCTCACCGTTGAGGTAGCCACCGAGCGTCTTCTTCAGGGCCTCGCCGTGGTCCAGCGCGCCGTCCACCGAGCTGCCGAAGGACACGGCCTTGATGAAGTTCTCGAAGAACTTCCCGTCGCCACCGACGATCTGGAACTTCGCGTTGCTGAACGCCTGGCCGAGCACGCTGGCCTGGGCCTGTGCGATGTCCTTGCGCACGTTGATGGCGGCCAGCTCCACGTCGCGCTCCTTGTTGAGGCGCAGGCGGTACTCCTCGTGCTCGCGGCCCACGCCGTCCAGGGCCTTCATCGCGGTGGCCTTCTCCGACAGGCCCCGGGCCTCGGCCATCAGCTTCTCCTGGATGGCGGCGGCCTCGGCGAGCAGCTTCTCACGCGTGGCGAACGCCTCGGCCTCGCCGCGCTTGTGGATGGCGCCCGCTTCCGCCTCCTGCACGCGGGCGTTCGCCAGGCCCTTCTGCTCCGCGCCAGCGGCCTCGGCGAGCAGCTTCTCGCGCACCGCGGACGCCTGCGCCTGGCCCTGCTTCTCGATGACGGAGGCCTCGGCCTCCTTCACGCGCACCTGCGCCATGCCCAGCTTCTCCGTGGCGACCGCGTCCGCCTCACGCACGCGCACGCTGGCCAGGCCCGCCGCGGCGGACTCGGCCTGGATGCCCTCGGCCATCCGCATCTTCGCCTTGGCCTGCTTGTCCGCGGCCTCCAGGTCGGCCTCGGCCAGGGTCAGCTTCTCCTTGGCGAGGAACACGGAGATCTTCGCGCTCGCCTCCGCGGCGGTGACGTCCTTCACGGACGCCTCTTCGGCGTGCGCCTGGGCGGTGATGATGATGGCGTCCTTGGTGCGCTTCGCGTCCGACGTCACGCGCAGGTCCTTGATGTTCTCCTCTTCCTGGGCGACGGTCTTCTCCACCGCGATGCGGGCGCGGACGACGTCGGCGATGGCCTTCTTCTCCGTCTCCAGCGCCTTCTCCTTCGCGATGCGCTGCAGCTCCGTCTCACGCTCGCGGTTGATGGCCTCCAGGGCGCGGTCCTTCTCCACTCGCTCGGTCTCCACGCCCACCACGCGCTCGCGGTTCTTCTGGGCCACCTGCACCTGGCGCTGCTTGTTCTCCTCGTTGATGGCGATCTCTTCTTCCGCCTTGATGCGCGCCAGCTGCGCCTTGGCGAACTCCTCGCTCTTCACGCGGTCGGCCTCGGCCGTCTCACGCGCCTGGATGATGTCGATCTCGCGGCGCTGCTTGGCGGCCGCCTCCTCGCGCTGACGCTCGAGGGCGAAGATGGCCTCGTCGGCTTCCACGTTGCGCTTCGTCACCGCCATGCGCTCGGACTGGCGCAGCTCGTTGGTGAAGACGTTCTGCTCGGTGGTGAGCTGGGTGATCTTCCGGATGCCCTGGGCGTCCAGGATGTTGTCCTTGTCGAGCATCTCCACCGGGGTCTGCTCGAGGAAGTCGATGGCGCAGTCCTCCAGCATGTAGCCGTTCAAGTCGCGGCCGATGGTCTCGACGACCTTGTCCTTGATCTCGTCGCGCTTGGTGTAGAGCTGCTCGAAGTTGAAGGACTTGCCCACCGTCTTGAGGGCCTCGGAGAACTTGGCCTCGAAGAGGTTCTCCAGCGTCTCCTGATCAGAGGCGCGCGCGCAGCCGATGGACTGGGCCACCTTGAGCACGTCCTCACGCGTCTTGTTCACGCGCACGAAGAAGGTGACCTTGATGTCCGCGCGGATGTTGTCCTGGCAGATGAGGCCTTCCTTGCCGCGGCGGTCGATTTCAACCGTCTTCAGCGAGATGTCCATCACCTCCGCGCGGTGCACGATGGGCAGCACCACGGAGCCGGTGAAGGTGACCGTGGGCTCGGTCTTCAACGTGTTGACGATGAGCACCTTGCCCTGATCCACCTGGCGGTAGAACTTGGCCACGCTGGCGAAGATGCCGAAGCAGATGACGATTGCGACGCCGCTGATTGCCGCGATGCTGATGAGGTCCATGGCCTATCCTGAGAAGTCCGTTGGGCGGGCCTTGTTCCAAGCACTCGGGGTCCCCCGCGAAAGCCACCCGGTACCGATTGTCGCGCCCGTCCGGAGGAGCCCGGATGACGCCAATATTCATCGCTGGGCGCGGGCTCGCGCGATGGCCGCTGCCTTCAGCGGATCCCGCAGCTGCTCCATTTCCTGGGGGAGGAGCCAGTCCACCGGCTCCACCTCGTACACGCCCCGCTCCGCGTCGTAGCCGAGGATCAACGCCGGCTGGCCGCGCTTGAGCTCATTGGGCTTGTCACAGAAGACGTTGAGGATGAGGCCCGCGGCCCCGTCGTCGAAGGTTGCGTGGCCATCCTTCGCGGTCACGCTGCCGCTGGAGATGGTGCACACGCGGCCCATCAGCGCATCGCGGCCCGGAGCGCGCCTGGCGATGAAGATGGGGCGCAGCGGCCGCACCGCGATCCCGCTCGCCACCGTGGCCACCACCGTGCAGACAAGGCCCAGGCCCGTGCTCACGAGCCACGAGGGCAGCATGGAGAGCGCCGAGTGCGTGGCCTGGACGCCGAGCAGCGACAACGACCAGGAGAGGAACACCACCAGGCTCACCGACACGGTGACGGGGATGCCCCCGAAGCCCAGCGCCGCGAGCAGGCCCGTGGCGGCCTCCGCGTCGTGCAGGTGCGAGTGCCCCGCGTGGCCGACGTCATGGCCCCCGAGTGCCTTCGCGCCACCTTCGAGAATCCCGGAGGTGGCCTTGGCGCCGCCCTCGAACGCGCCGCTCACCGCCTTGGCGCCGCCCTCCAGGGCCGAGTCGCCATCCAGCATGTCGATGCCGGCCGCGCCGATGATCACGCACAGCCAGTACGCCAGCACCACACCCAGGAGGATGGTGAAGATCGCGGTCGGGAACGCCAGGAGGGCGTCGAGGAAGGTTGTCATGCCTCGGGAATAAATTGAGAGGTGGGAGTCGCAACGAACTCTAAACGACTGCATCCCCATCCGAAAATGCCGCCTGGGGCTTTTCTGCCCGGCTGCTCCCCCTCCCGCCAGGGGGCAACCGGATTGCCGCCCCGGCGTGGGCTGCGCACTACAGGGAGGCGATGCCCTCCCATGCCACCATCTCAGAATCTGAGCGCATCCCGTCCACGAGCCGCCGGGGAATGACCCAGCTGGAGCGGCTGCGGCAGGACGGCCACCGTCGGCTGGGGTCCATGAAGCGAGGCTTCCGCTACGTGGACGCGCGGGGCCGGGCTGTCTCACACGCAGAGCGTGAGCGCATTGGTACACTGAGGCTGCCGCCCGCCTGGACGGACGTGGCCATCTCGCCCAAGGCCTCCGCGCGGCTTCAAGCGGTGGGCAGGGACGGGGCGGGCCGCTGGCAGTACCGCTACAGCGAGGCGCACACGCAGAAGCAACGGGACGCGAAGTACCAGCGCATCGTGGGCTTCGCGCAGGCGCTGCCGAAGATGCGGCGGCAGGTGAGCAAGGATTTGCGCAAGCGGGGCCTGGGCCGGGATCGGGTGCTCGCAGGGATGCTGCGCATCCTGGGCACCTGCTTCATCCGTCCGGGCAGCGAACGCTACGCGGAGGAGCACGGCAGCTTCGGCCTGGCCACGCTGCGAGCGCGGCACGTGAAGGTGCATGGCGACACGGTGGTGTTCGACTACCCGGGCAAGTCCGGAGTGCGGCAGCACCGCGAGTTGAAGGACCGGCGCGTGGCGACGCTCGTGCGGCAGTTGTTGAAGGTGCCCGGGCGAGACGTCTTCAAGTTCGTGCTCGACGACGGCGCGGTGGTGGACGTGAGGCGCCGGCACATCAACGAATACATCCAGCAGGTGATGGGCCCGGGCTACAGCGCGAAGGACTTCCGCACCTGGGCGGGTACGCTCATCTGCGCCTGCGCGCTGGCGAGGGCTCGCGATCGCGTGAAGGAGGAAGGCGACAGCGGCCCGGTGAAGAAGACCGTGCTCAAGAAGAGCATGGTGGCCGCGGTGCGCGAGGCCTCCGAACAGCTGGGCAACACGCCCGCGGTGGCGAAGGCGTCGTACATCTACCCGTCCGTGCTCGTCCTGTTCGAGCGAGGCCAGGTGGTGGACCGCTACTTCCGGTCCGTGGACGAGCTGGCGGCGAACTCGGGCGAAGGCATGCACTGCTCGGAGAAAGCGCTGTTGCACATGCTGGGCAAGACGAAGCTCAGCGCGAAGCAGGCGTCCGTGTAGCTCAGGACTCGGCCGGGAAGGAGGCGGGCGGTGGCGGTTCCCCTCTCGCGCGCACCGGGAAGGCGCTAGCGTCCGGTCCGTGCCCGAGTACGTCACCCACCGCGACGCCCTGCCCCGCGCCGAGCTGGAGTCCCTGGGGGATGCCCTGCTCGGCTCCCGCTTCGTCGCGCGCAGTCCGTTGATGGGCACGTTCCGCGCGAGCCGCGGCTTCGCGTTCATCTTCACGCGCGAAGGACGCGCGACGCTGGAGGCCCGCTTCCCGTTCCTGTCCGTCTACCTGCGCCGCATCCTCGACGACGACAGCGCGCGCGGGCTCCTGCCGTGGACGCAGCGCTGGTTCGGTGGCCGCGACACACGTCCGCGCCCCAATGCCTTCTATTTGAACCTGCTGCTGCTGGACGCGGGCACACCGGTGGGACGCCACATCGACGCGACGTTGCAGGAGCCGAGCGGCGTTCCGGACGCGACGCCCGAACACGTGAGCGTCCTGTACCTGCGGGTTCCAAAAGGCGCGCAGGGAGGCTCACTGCGGCTGCTGCGAGACAACCAGCTCCAGGGCGAGGTGCGGCCCCGTCCGGGCCTGCTGGTCCACTTCCGGGGCAACCTCCAGCACGAGGTCGAGCCCTTCACTGGAGGTCCGGAAGGCGCCCTGCGCGCGAGCCTCGTGTGCGAGCAATACGCCTTCGCGGACGACGTGCTGCCCCGACTCCCGGTGTTCCGCATCCAGTCCAAGGCGGGCTTCTCCGCCTACCTGGAGGCCCAGCGCGAGCGCGACGGCGCGGCCCCTTCCGTGGGAACGCTGGAGGAATAAGCGCCCGCTGGTGCCCCGCTCCTGGAGCATGCAGCCGCACGGGCAGACCACCGCTTGCGCCCACGGGGCAGCATCCCAAGCCTTGAGGTTCACCTTTCGCAGGAGTGGACGACCATGGCGGGCAAGAAGCTGGAGGGCTACGGCGAGACCAGTGAGCGACGCCAGCGGCACCTGGAGAACGACGAGTTCTCTGAACGGGCGCCCCAGACACCCGAGGAACTGGAGAAGGCGCGCACCGAACCGGAGGATGGGCATCAAGTGGTGACCCTCCATCCGCTGGATTCAGAGCGTCCGGACGACGAGGACTGAGCACACGCCGGGCTGATAGGGTCAGCGCCCGCGATGAGCCAGAGTCTGACCTTGCTTGCGGGCCCCAACGCCCTGCGCATCCTCCGGGAGCGCGGACTGCGCGCGGAGGACGTGGACATCCTTCCAGGCGCTTCCGGTGGACCGAAGTGGCTGGGGCTGGAGGGAATCGACCGCGTGCTGTTCGGCGAACTCCTCCAGCAGCCGCGCACCCGGCCGCTGCACCTCATCGGCAGTTCGATCGGGAGCTGGCGGCTGGCGTGCCTGGCGCAGAAGGATCCGGTGGCCGCGCTGAGGCGCTTCGCGGACGCGTACCTGGAGCAGCGCTATCCGCCCAGGCCTTCGCCCTCGCTGGTCAGCGAGAGGAGCGCGACGATCCTGGATTCCCTCCTGGGGCCGGACGGCATGGAGGAGATCCTCACGCACCCGTGGGCGCGCCTGCATGTCGTGACGACCCGGTGCAAGGGATTGCTGGCGATGGAGCAGTCCAGCATCCAGCTCGCGGGCTTCGTGCTGGGCGCGCTGGCGAACGCGGTGAGCCGCCGGACGCTCGGGCTCCACATGGAGCGCGTGGTGTTCCACACCGCCGGGGACTCCAGCCCCTTCGCTGGACTCAAGGACCTGCCGTCGGTCCATCGTCCCCTCACCCGCGACAACCTGCGCCCGGCGCTCATCGCATCGGGCTCCATTCCGATGGTGCTCGCGGGCGTCCACGACATCCCCGGCGCGCCTCCCGGCACGTACCGGGACGGCGGCGTCGTCGACTACCACCTGGACGTCGACTACGGCACGGGTGACGGGTTGGTGCTCTATCCGCACTTCTATCCGTACGTGGTGCCCGGCTGGTTCGACAAGTCGCTCAAGTGGCGGCGCGCGGGTCCGCTCAACTTCCGCCGCGCGTTGATCATCACGCCATCGCCCACGCATCTGGCGCGGCTGCCCGGTGGACGCATCCCGGACCGTTCGGACTTCACGGAGATGAAGGCCGACGACCGGATCCGCGCGTGGAAACAGGTGCTGACCGAAGGCGACCGCGTGGCCGACGAGCTGCGTGAGCTACTGGCCTCGGGTCGCATCGCGGATCACGTCCAGCCGCTGTAGCGCGCGGATCCATTCAGGAAGCGAGCCACGTGCGAAGCGTGGCGTAGACCTCCGGGTGGTCGAGCAGGTCCAGGTGGTTCGCGCCCGGGATGATCCGCTGGTTCGCTTCCGGGAATCGCAGCGTCAGCTCGGGCAGGGCATGCCGCCCGAGCGCGCTGTCCACCGGGACCAGCCCGTCACCGGGCAGCCGCTCCGCCAACGCCTTCGCGGTGGTCGCCGCGATCGCGTAGCAGGCCACGCCCTCCGGCAGCGTGACGCCGCGACGGGCATCCCCACCCC
>NZ_RAWF01000217.1:0-17115 GCF_003612075.1 Corallococcus sp. CA041A | reverse complement strand
GCCATGCCCCCCGTCCCCCTGTGTCCCTGCTCCTCCGGCCAGCGCTACAAGCAGTGCTGCGCCCCCTTCCACAAAGGCGAGGCGGAAGCCCCGGACGCCGAGCGCCTGATGCGCAGCCGCTACAGCGCCTTCGCCTGGCGCGAGGCCGCCTACCTGTGGAAGACGCTCCACCCCGACCACCCGATGCGGGCCCGTCCAGAAGCGGACGTCGTGCGCGAGCTGCGCGCCTTCGCCCAGGCCCACCAGTACCCGGGGCTGGCGGTGTTGGGCCACCAGCCTCCGGACACCACGGGGCTCGCCCGCGTCCTCTTCTTCGCCAAGGTGTTCGAGAAGGGGAAGGACCAGTCCTTCGTGGAGCGCTCTGACTTCCGCCACGACGGCACCGGCTGGCGCTACCTGGACGGCGTCCTCAAGCTGCCCCGCGAGCTGAAGGTCCCGCCCGAGTCCCTCACGCTGGAAACCTTCCCCGCGGCATGAAGGCGCGGCCGCGAAAATCCCCCGTCAGGATTTTCGCGGCATTTGCGTCCCTGGGAGTGCTGCCCGGCCGGAGAGGCCCTACACGCTCTGGTACGGCTCCCCTCACAGGGAGCTTGCGGTTCGAATCCGCCTTGGCCTGAAACGCCACCCAATCGTGGCTTCTCCACTCGGGCAGCACCCTTTTCCTCCCTCCGTCACCCTCGGGACCGCGCGTCCCGGTCGAGTGACGAGAGGTCCCGGTCATCGCCGTCACCGCCCGGTGCGCCATCCGCGCCCAGTGACACGATGGCCGGCACGCCCCTGTCCAGCGTGTACACGTAGTCATTGCCCCACGGGTCGCGCGGCAGCTCCGGGAGGATGCTCTCCTCCACCAGCACGCGCAGCCCGGAGGTGGTGTCCGGCAGCCGGCCCTTCTTCATCGCGTACAGCTGGAGTCCCTGCCCCAGCGAACCGAAGTCCAGGCCCACGCGCTGCTGCTTCGCCTGGCCGAACTGACTCATCACCGACACGCCCACCGCGGCGGCGATGAGGCCCAGGATGGTGATGACGACCATGATTTCAATCAGCGTCATGCCGCGCTGACGTCGCTTCTTCCTGTCCATGTCTGTCTTTCTGACACGCCGACCGGCACGGGCCGGGGTCAACGTGTCCCTCACGGAAGGCCCCTTTGCCTTCCGGGATGACTGCCATTGCAACCCGTGGGCCCACTTCACTCCGCCAGGAGGACGCGAGAGGAGTGGTCCGCGTCCGGGCCTTCGCCGTCCGGGATGCCGTCACGGCCATAGGACAGGATGACCGGCGTGCCCGCCTCCACGCGGTACACATAGTCATGGCCCCAGGGGTCCACGGGGATGCGCTCCAGGAGGCGTTCCTCCACGAGCGCGGAGAGCCCCACGGATGGCGGCGGCACGTGTCCCGCCCGCTCCGCGTACCGAGTCACCGCCTTCAGCAGGTGCCGCATGTCCAGGGCCACCATCCGCAGCTGCGCCCCTCGCTCCAGGTTCATCATGGACAGCGCCAGCACGGCGTAGCCGCTGAGGACCAGCGCCACGAAGACAAGCAACCAGCTGTAGGTCTTGAGCCAGGGACGGAGGCCGATTCGAGAGGGCATGTCTGTCTTTCTGGCGCGAACGTCATGTGCGACGCGCCACCGTGTCGTGTCACCGCGCGCACCGGGCGCGGCCTCACGGCGCCACCGTGCAATCGCCGCACCCACCCCACCCCCTTGCGCGCGAGGCGCATGCCGCGATACACGCCGCCTCGAATCGACTTTGCGAATCAATCTCAAATCAGCCAGCCGAAACGGTAATCCGTGAACGGCCAGCGAGGCGGGTCCATGCGGGGACACAAAGCGATGTGGAGTGCGTGGGTGGCGACGCTGCTGCTGCTCGGAGCGTGTGGTGACGACGACCCGACGCCCCAGCCCTCGGGCAACACGGATGCGGGTGTGACCGTGGACGCGGGCACGGATGCCGGCACGCAGACGGACGCGGGCCCGCAGGCCGCGGCGCCCACGGTGTCCTTCACCTCGCCCACGGAGGGCGCCCAGGTGGAGGCGTTCCCGGTGCAGGTGCAGGCGGTGGTTCACGCCGAGGGCGGGCTCGCGACGCTGACGGTCACGCCCAACAGCGGCGCCGCCACGAATGTCCCCGTCACGCAGGGCCAGACGGAGCAGTCGGTGACGGTGCCCGTGGAGCCGGTGGCGGGCGGGAACACCGTCGTCCTGCGCGCGGTGGACGCGGCGGGCCAGGCCACGGAAGCGACGCTGCACTTCACCTACGTCGCGCCCACCGTCGACACGCAGGCCCCGACGCTGGCGCTCACCAGCCCCACCGAGGGCCAGGACCTCACCGTGTACCAGGTGAGCGTCACGGGCCGGGCCACGGACAACGTCGCGGTCACGGGCCTCACGTGGCAGCTCAACGGCGGCGCGGAGGAGTCCGCCACCGTGAACGGCCACACGCGCCTACTGCACGACGGCCGCGCGCGCTCCGTGCTGGAGGCCATCCTCTGGCACGGCGGCGAAGCCCAGGCCTCGCGCGAAACCGTGCAGCGCATGTCCCCGAAGGAGCGCGCCGCGCTGCTCACATTCCTGGACTCGCTCTGACTCACGTCGTCACGTGCGGCAGGGGACGCAGGTGGTAGCGGGCCTCGAACGCGTTGAAGAGGTCCAGGTACTGCTCCAGGTAGCGCGTGAGCAGGAAGCGGCGGCGCACCGTCTCGTGCGCGTGGTGCCCCAGCTGGTTGCGCAGCTTTGGGGTCCGGAGCAACTGCACGATGCGCTGGGCGCACTGGTCCACCGAGTCCACCAGGAAGCCGTTGTGCCCGTCCTCAATCTGGTGACGGATGCCGCCCACGTTCCCTCCGATGACGGGCGTGCCCTTCCACATCGCCTCCGCCACCGTGAGCCCGAAGCCCTCGCGCAGTGATTTCTGCACCACCACCGCCGCGCGGCGCTGGAGCGCGTTCACCAGCGCCGTGTCCTCCTGGCTGAGGATGATGAGCCGCTCATCCTTGTGCCGCATCACCTGCTCGTAGACCTGCTGCCCCTCCGGGTCGTCCGACGCCATGTTGCCCAGCAACACCAGCGTGCACGGCATCTCCTTGCGAGCGATCCGCCACGCGGCCACCACGCCCTCCGGATCCTTCCACCGGTCGAAGCGTGACACCTGCACCACCAGCGGCAGGTCCGTGGGGATGTGGTGATGCTGGAGCCGCTCTTCAATCTCCGACTCGCTCATCTCCCGGTTCTTGATGGAGAACGGATCGATGGCCGGCATGAAGAACACCTGCGGGGTGGACAGCTCGCGCGCGTACTCCGGGATGCTCAACACCGTCGCGTCGTACTGCTCCACGAACGGCTTGAGGTACGCCCACAGCGACGGCTCCGGATTCGACAGGTCCACGTGGCAACGCCAGATCCACGGCCCGCGCTTGCGGCTGTACCGCACGATGGGCAACGGCTGCGGATCGTGGATGACGACCCGGTCGTGGTCCAACCGGTTGCGCACCGCGTTCTCGTAGACGACCTCTTCGTAGATGGTCGCCTTCATCGACGTCAGGTGGATGTCCGCGCCCTGCAGCGCGTTGTGCATCTTCTTCGTGATGCTGAAGAAGTCCGGCGGACCCTGGATGGCCCGCCACTCGGTGGCCATGCCCACGCTGTTCATCAGCAGCGTCAGCGGTGACAGCAGCTCCGCCACCCCGCCGCCGTAGTACGTGGAGTTGACGTGCACGACCCGCAGGTCCTGCAGCGGACGCGCCTTCTCCAGGATGCGCTCCACCACCTCCGCGCCCACGTAGCGCTCGTAGTGCTCGACCTGGACGAGGGGGTAGGGGTCTCCGGGATTCTTCGCCATACCCTTGGATGTGTCCGCCCGTCGGCAGGTGCCACCCGCGCGCCCCCATCCGCTCGCCCGGCTGCCCGCCGTGGCGCTCCCGCTCAGGCCTCTTCCGGCGCGTGCGACACCACCCAGAGCGGCGTGTCCCCACACTGCACCAGCAGTTCGTCTCCCTGTCGGGCCAGCAACGTGCCCGGCTCCGCGCAAGGCTTCTCGCCCCGCCACATCCGCGTGCGCCGCACCCGGACCCAGCGGCCATCGAGCCGGGCCCTCGCATCGCCCCTGCCCCCACGCCACCCGGCGAAGCGGCACGCGCGCACCTTCAAGTGCACGGAGCGCGCGCTGTCGCGCCAGTCGATGTCCCGATACGCCGGCTCGAAGAAGGGCGCGAAGGTCGCGTCGGCCCCCGCCTGTTGCTCGCCCACGTCTCCCCGCGCCACGCGCTCCACCACCCCGGGAAGCAGCCGGCGCGACGCGAGCATCAGCTTCTCGAAGACCACTTCCTCCGTGTCCTCGTCCGTCACCGGGAACGCCCCCTGCGCGAGCACGGGTCCGGTGTCGAAGCTCGCGTCCATGCGGTGGAAGGTGAGCCCCAGCTCGCGAGCGTCCTCGCGCAACGCCCACCCCAGCGGACAGGGCCCCCGGTATCGAGGAAGCAGGGACGGGTGCACGTTCACCGCCCCCAGCCGCGCCAGCGCCAGCGCCTCTGGCGGCAGCCGCCACGGAAAGAAGAAGCACAGCAGGAGGTCCGGCTTCAGGCCCGCCAACCGGGGCGTCAGGTGTGCCCGCTCGCTCACCAGCAACACGTCCACTGACGGCGGCGCGGCCTCGAAGAGCCGCCCCAGCTCCGCCCACCCTTCCATGTCCAGTGGGCGCAGGCCCCGGATGCCCGCCGGCACCACCAGCGCCACCACGTCATGCCCCTGGGCCCTCAGCGCCAACGTGAAGTCGTGCGCCACCGCGGGGGCCACGGTGAGCAGCACGATGCGCCAGCCAGGCGCGGCACCCGAAGTCGGCATGGCCGTGCCCTAACAATTCACCCACCGTGTGCGCCCGGCCAACGCACGCGCCATCCGCGGAAATGAAAACGCGCTCGCCCCCGGGAGGGGACGAGCGCGTGGGCTCAACCGGAGTGCTTCCGGTGCGTCAGACCGCCTTCAGGCGGGGCGTGCGCGTCTTGGGAGCGGGGGCGGCGACCGCCTCACGGAGCGCGTCCTTCTTGTCCGTGCGCTCCCAGGTGAACTCCTTCTCCGCACGGCCGAAGTGACCGTACGCGGCGGTCTTCTGGTAGATGGGCCGCAGCAGGTCCAGGTGCTCGGTGATTTCGCGCGGGCGCAGGCCGAACGTCTGGCGCACGGCGCGGGCGATCTGCTCCTCCGGCACCGTGGACGTCCCGAAGGTCTCCACCATCACGCTGACAGGCTCCGCCACGCCGATGGCGTAGGACACCTGCACCTCGCAACGACGGGCCAGGCCCGCCGCCACGACGTTCTTCGCGATGTAGCGGCCCATGTACGCGGCCGAGCGGTCCACCTTGGACGGGTCCTTGCCGCTGAACGCGCCGCCACCGTGACGGCCCATGCCGCCGTAGGTGTCGACGATGATCTTCCGGCCCGTGAGGCCCGAGTCGCCCATGGGGCCGCCGATGACGAAGCGGCCCGTGGGGTTGATGAAGAACTTGGTCTTGTTGTCGATGAGCTTCTTCGGCAGGACCTTCAGGATGACGTCCTCGCGGATGGCCTCCTGGATCTTCTTGTTGGAGACGTCATCCGAGTGCTGCGTGGACAGCACCACCGCGTCGATGCGCAGCGGCTTGCCGTCCTTGTACTCCACCGTCACCTGGCTCTTGCCGTCCGGGCGGATCCACGGGTGGTTCTTGCGGCGCACCTCCGCCAGGCGGCGGGTCAGCGCGTGCGCGTAGTGGATGGGCGCGGGCATCAGCTCCGGCGTCTCGTCGCACGCGTAGCCGAACATCATGCCCTGGTCACCGGCGCCCTGGTCCTTCTTGTTGTCCACGCCCCGGGCGATGTCCTGGCTCTGACCCTCGATGGCCACCATGACGCCGCAGGTGTGGCCGTCGTAGCCCATGGAGCTGTCGGTGTAGCCAATGCGCGTGATGGTCGAGCGGACGATCTTCGGGATGTCCACGTAACAATTCGTCGTCACCTCGCCAGCGACGATGGCGAGGCCCGTCTTCACGAGCGTCTCCACGGCGACGCGCGCCTGCGGATCCTTGGCGATGATGGCATCGAGCACACCGTCGGAGATCTGGTCGGCGATCTTGTCCGGGTGGCCCTCGGTGACGGATTCAGACGTGAACAGGAAGTCGGTAGGCATGTCTTCTCGGGCTTCGCGCTAATTCGGTGACGCAGCGCAGGGGGCGGACACTAAACGTGCGGTCCCAGCAGAGTCAAACCTGTCGGTACAGGGGTTTATTCGGCGAAAGCGCCCTTCGGACAGGCGGACCCGATGCCGCGGGTGTGCCTGCTCGCCGGATGAATTTATTGGTTCGCGCGGCGTTCCCCTGGGCTACAGGACCCGCGCCCTTCTTCTGGAGGTCACAGACCCATATGAACGCCATCGCCCGCCTTCGCACCCTTCCCTTCCTGGTTGCCATCGCCTTCGCCGTGCCCGCGCTCGCCGCGCCCAAGGCTTCCGAAGCCATCACCAAGCCGGTGAAGACCGTGGTGCAGTCCGTGCGCTACGAGAAGGACCTCAAGGCCCTGGAGAACCTGGGCAGCGACCAGCAGGGACTCTTCCTGCTGGGTGACGAGTGGACCAAGGCCACGGACGCCCAGCGCAAGGAGTTCACCCAGCTCTTCCAGAACCTGTTCGCGAAGATCGCCTTCCCCAAGGTGCGCGAGAACTTCAAGAACCTGGACTCCATCACCTACGACGAGCCGCAGGTGACGGGCGACAAGGCGCTCGTGGGCTCCACCATCTTCATCAACCACCCGCTGAAGAAGCAGGAGATGAAGCTCAAGTACGCCGTGGAGAAGGTGGGCAGCGGCTGGAAGGTCGTGGACGTGTCCGTGCTGGGCGACTCCATGCTCACCGGCATCCGCGATGATCAGGTCCGCCCCCTCTTCAAGGAGGGCGGCTGGGACGGGCTGCTCGGCGCCATGCGTGCGAAGAACAACGAACTGGGTTCGGTGAAGGTGAAGTAATCCAGTCAGTTGCCGCCTGGGCAGCCAGGCAATCATGCCTTCGCCGTCCCTCCGGGTTCCGGGGGAGGCGCGGGCCGGTTAGGCTGGGGCGTTCCTCCTCCCCCGGAGCGCCTGGCGAATGACTGTTTCGACCCCCGCCCCGCGGCTGCTGCTCCGGGGTGTGCCGTCCGACCGTGAGATGGACGCGTTCTGCGTCCAGTACGCGCCCCGGGCCCCCGGCCACCCCGCGGTCCGGGACCTGCTCCGGCTGCTGTCGGAGGTCCCCGATGACGGCCTGGAGCCGCGCCTGGAGTGGGTGGAGCGGTGGATCCACTGGATGCGCGACCGCATCCCCGCCCAGGGCCTCACGGACGCGGACGACCTTGCGCTGTCCCCCTCGAACTCCCGGCTGTCCCTGCTGGTGCGCGTGCTGGAGGGCGAGGGCGCCCTGCGCGCGTCCGTCACCCGGCTGGTGGCGGGGGTGTGCGCGAACAGCCGGGGGCTGAAGCTCTTCGCCCAGGTGGGCCTGAGCGCCGGCAACGGCTTCTTCTCCGAGCTGACGGACCGCCTCGCGCGCGGCGTGCTGCCCGCGCCGGCGGAGCCGGGCAAGCTGTCGGAGCTGCTCCTGCGCCTGTTCCCGGTGCCGGAGGACGCGGAGTGGCTGAGCGCGCTGTCCCCCTTGCTGCTGGCGCGGCTGACGGCGCTGGTGGGCGACCCGCCCCCACCAGAGCCCACCCCGTCCTCACGCGTGCGCGGGGACCTGATGGACGCGCTGGTGCTGCTGGGCGTGCAGGTGACGGGGCTGGGGCTGGCCGAGGACGTGCGCGACCGCATTCCGGACATGTCCTTTCGCGCGTCGCCCTTCCTGCGGCTGCGGATGGCGGGCGACGCGGTGCTGGCGCGCGACGGGGCCCAGGAGTCGCTGGCGGACCTGCTCCGCGTGGTGGAGGACTGCCGCGGCGTGGTGCGCACCGTCACCCAGCACCTGGAACACTTCGGCGTCAGCGTGGACCTGGTGTACCGCCTGGAGTGCATCCAGCGCGGCCTGGACCGGATGGAGGCCATCGCGCGGGTGCTGGGCTCGCCCCGGGGTGAGCCGCGCTGGCGCGAGGCGCTGGAGCTCCTGTCGGACCTGCTGCGGCTCGCGCATGAGGACCGCTCCGTGCGTGCGCTGGTGCGCCGCAACGCGCGGCTGCTGGCGCGAAAAATCATCGAGCGCACCGGCAACACGGGTGAGCACTACATCACCTCCACGACGGCCGAGTTCCACCACATGGTGCACTCGGCGGCGGGCGGCGGGCTCGTCGCCGCGGTCGCCGTCGCGCTGAAGTTCCTCCTCACCGGCCTTCCGCTGGCCCCCTTCTTCGCGGGCCTCTTCGTCGCGCTCAACTACGCGGGCGGCTTCGTGGTGATGCAGCTGCTGGGCTTCACGCTGGCCACCAAGCAGCCGTCCATGACGGCCTCCACGCTGGCGGCCGCGGTGGGCGAGGACGCGGGCCCGGACGAGGGCACCCGGCGCATGGAGCGCCTGGCGGCGCTGGTGCCGCGCATCACCCGCTCGCAGCTCGCGGCCATCCTGGGCAATCTGGGCTGCGTCCTTCCCGTGGCGGTGGCGCTGGCGCTGGGCTTCCAGTTCCTCAAGGGCCACGCCTACCTGACCGCGCAGCAGGCGCAGCACGTGGTGGAGACGCTGCACCCCTGGAAGAGCGCGACGCTCCTCCACGCCATCCTGACCGGGGTGATGCTCTGGGCCTCCAGCGTCGCCGCGGGCTGGTTCGAGAACTTCATCGTCTACCGCCGCCTGCCAGAGGCGCTCGCCCACCACCGCGTGCTGCGCGCGCTCTTCGGAGCGACGGGCGCGCGCAAGGTGGCGGACGCGCTGATGCACCACGCGGCGGGCGTGGGCGGCGGCGTCACCCTGGGCGTGCTGCTGGCGGTGATGCCGGGCGTGGGCGGCTTCTTCGGCGTCCCGCTGGACGTGCGGCACGTCACCTTCTCCTTCGGCGCGCTGGCCTTCGCCGGGTGCGCGCTGGGCCCCTCCGCCGTGATGGAGCCGGGCTTCCTGGCGGCCGCCGCGGGGGTGCTCGTCGTGGGCGTCGTCAACTTCGGCGTGTCCTTCACGCTGGCCCTGGGCGTGGCCCTGCGCGCTCGCGACGTCCCGGTGAGCCAGGGCCTGCGCTTCCTGGGCGCGGTGTTCCTGCGCTTCCTGCGAAACCCGCTCCCCTTCCTCATCCCGCCCCGCGACGAGCCCGCCACGGGTGGGACGCAGGCGCAGGTCGTCCCCCTGGCCGGGCCTCCAGGACACTGAAGTCGCGGTTTATTCCCTCGGACAAGAGGCCCTGTCTCGCGCGGAGGTGGGGCGGACAGGCACCCCGGGCTTTGCTTCCGGGCGGGGACGTTCGGCGATAGGGTCCCGCGCCCATGAGCGGCAATCCTTCTTCCCATCCCCCGCCCCGCCTCGCCCTGGCCTACGCAGAGATGCTGGTCCGGCGCCCCGGCACCGTCATGCTCGTGCTGCTGTTGCTGCTCGGCATCTCGGTGTGGGGCACGTCGAAGCTGACCATCAACTCCAACCAGCTGGACCTCATCTCCCAGGACCTGCAGGAGGTGAAGGACGTCAAGCGCGTCATCGACATGGTGGGCGGCAGCGGCTTCTTCATGCTCACCTTCCGCGGTGACGACGAGGCCACGCTCAAGAAGGTCGCGGACGACGTGGCCGCGATGGTGGGCAAGGACAAGGAGAACGCGCGCTCCATCACCTACAAGATTCCCGTCGAGTTCGTTCAGAACAACATGGTGCTGTTCGTGAAGACGGAGGACCTGGCCGAGGGCAAGCGCCGCATCATGGCGTTCCTCAAGGATCAGATCCGCCGCGCGAACCCCTTCTACATTGAAATCAAGAAGACGGAGCCGGTGAAGCTGGACCTGCAGGACCTGGTCGACAAGTACTCCAGCGTTGGCAACAAGAGCATCGCGGACGACTACTACATCTCCCAGGACCGCAAGCTGCTCCTGCTCCTCATCAAGCCGATGTGGGACACCAACCAGATTGGCCAGACGAAGCAGTACGTGGACAAGCTGCGCGGGGACCTGGAGCAGTACTCCAAGAGCAACCCCGCGGGCGTGCAGCTGGTGGAGGACTACTACAAGATGGGCGACAAGAAGACGGTCGCCTACGGCTTCACGGGTTCCTACAAGACGGCGGTGGACGACTCGTACGCCATCGAGGACTCGCTCCAGCCGGTCACCATCATCGCGCTCGTCGCCATCTTCGCCATCACCATCGCGTTCTTCCGCAAGTGGGCGCCCACGCTCATCGTGGTGAGCGGCACGGTGGCGGGCACGCTGTACACGCTGGGCTTCACCTACGCGACGCTGGGTGAGCTCAACATGATCACCTCCATCCTGGGCGGCATCCTGATGGGGTTCGGCATCGACTACGGCATCCACTTCATCTTCCGCACGCGCCTGGAGCTGGGCGCGGGCAAGCGCTACGACGTGGCCATCCGCGACGCGGTCATCAACGCGGGCCGCCCGGCGCTGGTGTCCGCGGTGGTGGTGGCGGGTTCGTTCTACGTGCTGATGGTGAGCGAGTTCAAAGGCTTCTCCCAGTTCGGCTTCCTGGCCGGCACGGGCACGCTGATGCTGGGCTTCACGCTGTTCTCCTGGTGCCCGGCGCTGCTGGCCATCGCGGGCCGAAGGAACCCGGAGCTGCCGCAGAAGCTCATCGGCGTGATGAAGCCGCCGCCCACGACCAACGCGTCCGGCAAGGAGCTGCGCATCCCGCGCCCCGGCCTGGTGCTGGCGGTGGGCTGCGTGATTGTCGCGGTGGTGTGCGGCGCGGCCATCCCGTGGAAGAGCGGCGAGCCCCCGGCGGACGCGGGCTTCTTCGCGCGGCTGCCGTACGGAGTCCGCTTCAACTACAACACCCGCGCGCTGATGCCGGCGAACCAGCCGTCCGTGGTGCTGCAGGATGAAATCAACGCGCGCTTCAAGATCGCCAGCGACCCGCTCGCCATCTACACCAAGGACCTGGCGGAGACGGAGGCCCTCTACAAGGAGCTGACGGCGGACCCGAAGAAGCGCCCCGCCATCTCCCAGGTGATGAGCCTCTTCACCTTCGTGCCGCCGGAGGGCATCTCCCAGGCGAACGCGAAGATCCTGGAGGAGTGGCAGGAGGAGCTGAAGGAGATCGACGTGAAGGCGCTGCCGCCGGAGACGCAGGAGAAGGCGGCCCTGTTCTTCAAGATGCTGGAGGCCCGGCCCTTCGACGTGCACCAGGTGCCGGAGATCTACGCCTCGCAGTTCCGCCACCTGCCCACCACGAGCCCGGAGAACCACGGCTACCTCACGTTCATCTACCCGAGCGTGGACCTGTGGGACGGCAAGCAGATGCTCCAGTTCGCGGACCAGACCCGCTCCATCAAGGGCATGGTGACGCCGGGCAAGTTCACGGAAGGCGGCCCCACGGGCGCGCCGGTGGAGAAGGAGTTCCGCGCCGCGGGCGCCACGCAGCTGTACGCGTCGCTGGCGCGCATGGTGCTCAAGGACGCGAAGCTCACGGTCATCCTCACCGCGCTGTGGATCCTGGTGATGCACTTCGCGGACTTCCGCAACGCGAAGCTGGCGCTGGCGTCCGTGATTCCGCTGACGGTGGGCCTGGCGATGATGATGGGCTTCATGGCGCTGTTCGACCTGCGCCTGAACTTCATGAACATCATCATCCTGCCCATCCTCCTGGGCTTCGGCGTGAGCCACGGCCTGTACCTCCTGCACCGCTTCCTGGAGGGCACGTCCCCGCTGGTGGCGCTGCGCAGCGTGGGCGCGGCGGTGGTGTCCTCCACGCTGACGGCGGTGGCGGGCTTCGCGGCGCTGCTGGTGGCCAGCCACAACGGCCTGCGCTCCATGGGCATCGTCGCCTGCATCGGCCTCATCACCACGCTGCTGGTGTCCTTCACGGTGCTGGCGGCGGTGATGCAGCTGATGCACGACAAGCGGCAGAAGGACGCGGGACGTTCGCCAGAGGGCGGTTCCGCCACGGGCGGTGACACGTCCTCCACACGCGCCGCCTGACAGCGCGGAGGAAGCGCTTAATATCCGCGCCGGACCTTTCGGCCCCGCCTTCCCTTGAAGGGAAGCGCGGGGCCGTTCTTTTCTTCGGGAGCTTCAAGCCATGGGGACGTTCAAGCGGGTGGGCGCGGTGCTGGGTCTGATGGTGCTCACGGGTTGCGCGAGCGCGGTGAAGAGCCAGCGGCTGCGTGCCGACTACGCGACGGTGGACCGGCAGCAGGTGAAGCGGCTGGCGGTGGTGACGCAGCCGTTCCCGCAGGGCCAGCAGTACATCGGCGACCTGTGGAGCCTCATCGCCCGGCAGTGGCTGAACCAGAACCGGGACTACATCGTGAAGGCCAACACGTCCCTCCCCGAGCGCCGCACGGACCTCACCTTCCAGGACCAGTGCGTGGAGGGCATCGAGGGCGTGCTCTGGATGGATCCCACGGTGAAGCGCGTGGGTGACGGCGCGGAGGTGGCGGTGAAGGCGCAGCTCATCCGCTGCCGCGACGGCGAGGAGGTCTGGGCCGCGGAGGCCGGCGGCAGCTGGGACTCCGAGGACAAGAAGTACGTGGAGCGCAAGGAGCAGTACGTGACGGAGCTGAGCAAGGACGTGGAGCCCTACGTGGTGCCGTCCTACAAGCTGCTGGTGGCCACGCTGGACACGCTGCCCAATCCCGAACTGAACGACGCGGACAAGGACGAGAAGATCGACCTGGGCGAGTAGCGTCGCCCGGGTGGAACCTCAGGTCCTCATTGGCAGGCTGGTGCTGGCCACGCTGCTGGGCGGCGTGCTGGGCGTGGAGCGCGAGGCGCGCAACCAGGCCGCGGGGCTGCGCACGCACACGCTGGTGGCGCTGGGGGCGTGCTGCTTCACGCTCTCCAGTGTCTACACGGAGGAGCTGCTCCGGACGGGCGCGAACCCCAGCGGCACGCAGACGGACATCAGCCGCATCGCCAGCCAGGTTGTGGTGGGCATCGGCTTCCTGGGCGCGGGCGTCATCCTGCGCCACGGGGAAGCGGTGAGAGGGCTCACCACGGCGGCGAACCTCTGGTTGACGGCCTCGGTGGGCCTGGCCTGCGGGCTGGGGCTCTACGTGGCGGCCGGCGCCACCGTGGCCCTGGCCCTCTTGTCGCTGGTGGTGCTGCGCCCCATCTCCCGGATGCTGTCGCCCGAAACAGGACGGCACGCCGGGCAATACAGGAAGCCGCCAGACGGCAAGAACAGCGAGGACGGGCCCCCCACGGGTGAAGAGGAGTCCCGTCCCGAGTGACGTGCGGGGTGCGTGCGGCCACCCGCCAGCCGCCCCCTATTCCACGGGCACCAGCGCGCCCGTCAGGTCGTGCGTGTAGGCCACCGGCCGGTGCGACGCGTCCCCCATGTCGTGGCGCGAGTCATCATCCAGGTCCAGCGCGCCCTCGGCCAGCATGGCGCCCGGGAGGCTGGCCAGGTCCTGGCGCAGGTAGACGTCGTCCTCATCCAGGTCCGCGACGTCGGAGAAGCGCACCGGGTATTCCCGCTCGAAGATGCGCCCCGTGCCGATGGTGAAGCCGCGCGGGTCCACCGCGACGATGCCACCGAGCGCTTCGCCGTCCCGGTCCCGCACCGTCATGCCCCGCTGAATGTCCGTTGGCTTGAACACGCTGCTGCCTCCTGCATTCGTGTCCGGCGAACGTGCTCACTCCCCCTGGAAACGGCGACCCCCTCCCCTCGCATTCATGCGAAGGGAGCAGGGCCTACACGGACTCAGGTTCAGGATCATGCGCCGGCGGCAGCAGCAGTCCTTCCTGGCCGCCGCCGAAGCGCCGGTCCATCTCCGTGCGCACGAAGCGCTCGATCTCCTCGGCGGTGGTCAGCTCCATGGCGCCCTGGAGCATCTCCACCGCTTCGCTCCGGCTCACCCGGCGCATCATCCGCTTCACCACCGGAATCTGCCCGGACGTCATGGACAGCTCGTCGAAGCCCAGCGCCAGGAGCACCAGGGTGAAGAGCGGATCGCCCGCCATCTCGCCGCACATGGAGACGGGGATGTTGGCGGCCTTCGCCGCGTCCACGATGCCCTGGAGCATGCGCAGCACCGACAGGTGCAGCGGCCGGTAGAGGTACGCGACCTCGCGGTTCTGGCGGTCGATGGCCAGCGAGTATTGGATGAGGTCGTTCGTCCCGATGGAGAAGAAGTCCGCTTCCTGTGCCAGCCGGTCCGCGATGGTCGCCGCGCTGGGCGTCTCCACCATGATGCCCACCGGGAAGCGCTTGCCCACCGGCACTCCCGCACGCCCCAGCGCCGTGCGGCACGCCTCCAGCTCGCTGCGCGCCTCCCGCAGTTCGCTCACGCCGCAGATGAGCGGGAACATGAGGCGCAGGTTGCCGTGCACGCTCGCGCGCAGCAGGGCGCGCAGCTGGACGCGGAACAGCTCCCGGTTGGACAGGCAGTAGCGGATGGCCCGCAGGCCCATGGCCGGATTGGGTTCCTTCTCGTGCTTCGTCTTGCCCGGCACCTTGTCGCCGCCCAGGTCCAGCGTGCGGATGGTGACGGGACGGCCGCCCATGGCCTCCAGCACCTGCTTGTAGGCGCGGTAGTGCTCCTCTTCCGTGGGCGCCGTCTTGCGGTCCAGGAACATGAACTCCGTGCGGTACAGGCCAATGCCCTCCGCGCCGTGAGCCAGGAGCGAGGGGATCTCCTCCAGGAACTCCATGTTGCCGTTGAGCCGGATGCGGAAGCCGTCCGTGCTCACCGCGGGCTGGTCCTTCGTGGCCAGCGCAAGCTGCTCGCTCTCCAGGTAGCGGCGCTGCTCCTCCCGGAACAGCGCGAGCTGGTCCTCCGTGGGGTTCACCAGCACCACGCCGCGCGTGCCATCCATGGCCACCAGGTCGCCCGGCGAAATCTGCTCGCTCGCGCGCCCCGCGCCCACCACCGCGGGCGTCTCCCGCGCGCGGGCGACGATGGCGGTGTGGCTCGTTTGTCCGCCCAGGTCGGTGACGAAGCCCGCCACGCGGCCGCTGCGAGCCATCATCGCAGCGTCCGCGGGCGGCAGGTCATGCGCGACGACAATGGCCTCCGCGGGCACCTCCACGTCCTCATCCACCACCTGGCCCATCAGGTTGCGGATGATGCGGTCGGCCACGTAGTCCACGTCCGAGCGGCGCTCGCGGAAGTACTCGTCCGGGATGTTGTCGAAGAGGTGCTTGATCTTGCGGGCCGTGCGCCGCACCGCCCACTCCGCGTTGATGCGGTCCTCCACGATGAGGCGGTTCACCTCATCCACGAGCATGGGGTCGTGGAGCATCAGCCGGTGCGCTTCCAGGATGAGGGCGTGGTCGCTGCCCTCCGTGCGCGTGATCTGGTCCTTCAGCTCCGCCAGCTGGCGGTCGGACAGGTCGATGGCGGTCTTCATCCGCATCCGCTCGGGTTCCACCTCCGCGTCCGCCAGGCGCAGCTTGGGCGTGCGGATGCGCTTCCTGTCCAGGATGAAGGCGTGGCCCACCGCCACGCCCGGGGAGGCGCCGATGCCCGACAGCCTGAGTGTAGGGGTGGCCTGGCTGCTCACGGTTCTCCTGACCTCTTGGGGAGTCTAACTCCCCTTTTGACGCTTACTGCGCTTCGCCAAACCGGTCCTCGATGAGCTTTTTCAATTCGGACAAGCAGGCCTCGGCGTCCTCGCCCTTGCAGGTGAGGGTCACCTGGGTGCCCTGGGCCGCCGCGAGCATCAGCACGCCCATGATGGACTTGGCGTTGGCGCGCTGTCCGGAGGCCTTGATGAAGACCTCGCTCTTGAAGCGGTTGGCCACCTTGACCATCTGCGCCGCGGCCCGGGCGTGCAGCCCCAGCGCGTTGATGATCTCGAAGGTTCCCTCGGCTTCACTGGCCATCGTGCGACTCCCGCTTCACTCGACTGTTCGTACTCACAGAAAGGCACCCGCCGCGCAGGCCAATCCCGCCGCGACGTAGAGGACCACGTAGGTGGGGACGCGCCGGTTGACGAGCACGTACGCCAACACGCCCACCGCCAGGCACCCCACCGCCAGGAACGGCGCCCAGGTCCCGCCCGCCGTCGCCCCGAAGCTCAACGCCAGCCACGCGGCCAGGCCGCCCGCGCTCGCCGCCGCCACGCCCCTCAGCCGGGCGCCCTTGGCGGGAAGGTTCACCCGCGCCACGGCCTCCACCAACCGGTCTCCCAGATTCAGGCCCAGCCAGTACAGCCGGATTCGCAGCAGCAGGTGCACCAGGTTGTACAGCACCAGGAAGAGCGCCACCGCCCAGACGCCCAACAGCGGCACCATGGCCGCGCACAGGCCGCCCACCGCGGGCTTGAGCGACAGCCAGAAGAACCCGTCCCCCAGCGCCGCGAGCGGCCCCATCAGCGCCGCCTTGAAGCCCACCACCCGGTCCGGCGTCTCTTCCCCCCGGGCAATCTTCTGCTCGTGGTTCACCACGCCGCCCACGATGGCCGCCGCCACGTACGGGTGCGTGTTGAAGAAGACCAGGTGCCGGCGCACCGCCGCCTCGCGCAGCGGACCCGGCGGGTACAGCTTCGCCAGCGCCGGGTAGACGGCGTACGCGAGCCCCAGGTTCTGCATGCCCTTGGGGTTCCACGACGCCTGGAGGAAGAGCGAGCGCAGGAACACGCGAAGCAGCGTGCCCCGGGACAGCCGCACGGGCGGCGTGAAGGCCGGCGCGGCGGCGGGCGCGGAAGGCACGGGAGTGGGCGTCGTGCTCAAGGCCGCTGCTCCTGCAACTGCACCAGCACCACCGCCACGGTGACGGCCGCCGCGGCCAGGCCCGCGTACAGGGGCGCGCGCTTCGCGTGGCTGGACTGCGCGGCGATGGCCGCCGCCACGGACGCCATGGCCGGGTACGCCCACGCCAGGCCCCGCACCAGCCCGTGCGGCAGCGCCACCATCAGCGGCTCCAGGAAGTAGCCGGCCAGCGCGCACACGCCGGTGATGGCGCCGTAGGACACGAAGTGCGGCCACATGCCCCACAGGTTCTGCCGCATGGCGCGGTTGAGGTTGCCGGCCTCCGCGGACGACAGCGCCACGCGCGCCAGCCGGGCGGAGTAGCCCTCCAGCAGCCGGTCCAGCCTGCGCCCCACCCGCC
>NZ_RAWF01000216.1:0-17169 GCF_003612075.1 Corallococcus sp. CA041A | reverse complement strand
AGAACCGGCAGCGGCGTCTGCGCGTGCGCGATGAACGCCGGGACGATATCCACTTCGGCCTCCTCGTTCTGGGCTGCTGCCTGATCCTCTTCCGCAGTCTTCAAACCTGACTTTTGTTAGGCGCTCTCAGCACCTGCTCTTCGTTGATGGCCACTTTGCGTCCCCGCATGGCCTCTCTTACTGCTCCCCACCACTCCGCCTCGCACGCAGCTGTCAGGTAGGCGTCTGGCGATCCGCTCGCTTAAATGCGGGGATCACTCAGGGTCCTGACCCCACTGGGAGGCCAGATCGCCGTAATAGGCTTCCGCGATGGCAATGGCGGTTCCGGGCACGCCTGCTTCAACCCGATGCAGTCGCGCGCTGGGCTCGGGCAAATGGGTCCAGATGTACTCGGAGGCAGCGAAGCCCGTTTGCCCATGACGGGTGGAGATCTCAGCCCAGCCATCCTTCCATCGGCGGATGACCTGGACGGTCGTGTTGAAGGGCAGGGTCTGGATGATGTTCGACTCGGTGGTGCTCCGTGTCGCGCGAAGTCGTACCTCGGACGCCCCGTCCCACTGGATGATTCCCACACGGCCTACGGCTTCGCCGTCGTCGCGTACATCCCCCATGGTGATGTCTCCTGTCCAGGGACCTCCTCAATGATATACGAGACTCGCCCGCCCGGCGAAGCCCGGGTGTGTTCAGACATCAAAGCGGAATGGGGTGGCACTGGCGGATGGGCGCTGTGCGAACTGCTGACAGAAGCGGTTCAGCGTTTCATAGGAGGCCGTGGGTAGGACGTCCCGGAACTCCAGATGGGTCACGAGGCAGAAGAGCGTGACCTCCAGGTAGCTCAGGTCCCGCTCGGGCGGGAGGGCGGCCAGCGCGGCGCTCGCGTTCTCCTCCAACCACGCCATCATGTTGAGCAAGGACTCACGGAGCTTGCGTGCGTGGGTCGTGCCCTCTCCGGCACCAGCCATCTTCTCCATGACCAGCGTGACCTCTGTCGCCATGGCCTGCAGGGTGAGTTCCTGCATGTTCGCCAGCAGGGGTACGTCCAGGTCCTCCGGCCACACCACCCGGAGCCTGGGATTCGACCGCCGCCACAGCTCACGAGAGACATTGAGCGCGCCGAACCAGACACCTTGAGATGTCTTCAGGACGGGGATGCGGAGCGCTGGGTTGCCGCCATAGTCCGCAGGGGCCGTGGACAGGAGGTCCCGCACCACCTGGAAGGAATGGTCGACGCCCAGCTCCGCCGCGAAGAGCCGGGCAATGCGTGTGAAGTGCGAGCTTGAACGGCCGATGAGGACAGGCTTGTCGAGCGTGGACATGGGAGCCTCCAGTCAATGTGACGTGGCAGGCCAACCCCATATCACCTCCGCCGCGTCGCCCCCTATGGTTGAGAGGGCCCCTGCAGGGCCGCCATGATGATCCGCGCGGCGATGTCCGGCGGGTCCCCTCCCATGTGGAGTGTGTTGACCGAATAGATGAGACGCCGGCGCAAATCCCGCGTGGCGCCCATCCCGTTGTTGTAGCCGTGCCGGTCGCCCGTCTTGCCCCAGAAGATGACGCCGTCGATGTCGTGGCGCCTGAGGCCCGCGCTGTAGCTGGCGCGACCTCCTCCCGTGGCGGGCAGGTCCGGGACGGTGAACAGCTCCTCCTGCTGCTTGCGCGGCAGCAGTCGCCCCTGGAAGAGCGCGACGAGGAAGCGGTCCAGGTCCTCGGCGGTGGAGATCATCTCTCCGGCGGCCCAGGGCACGGATTGGCTGGCCTCGGTGACGTCCACCAGGCAGCGCTCGCCGTAGGCGATGGCTCCCGCCGGACAGCCTGTCTCATCTGGCGCGACCTCCTCGTAGCCACGCGTGTGGCGCCCGGGAAGGGTCACGTCGTTGCCGGGCACGAAGGTGTCCCGCAGGTGCAGCGGCCGCAGGATGCGCTCGCGCACCGCGTCCCCGTAGGGCCGGCCCGTCACCTGTTCGATGAGCAGCCCCGCCACGAGGTAGCCGATGTTGCCGTACTCCTGCTGCGTGCCCGGGGCGAAGCGGGGGCCCTGGGGGAGCGTCAGGGAGAGGAGCTCCCGGGGGCTGAAGCGCCGGAAGCGGTTCTCGAAGAACCAGTCAGGGTCCTTCTGCGGCACCGGCACGCCGGGCAGGCCGTGGGTGAAGTTGAGCAACTGGCGCACGGTGATGGGCGCGTAGACGCCCGCGGGCAGCAGGCGCGGCAGGTAGTGCTGGACGGGCCGGTCCAGGTCCACGCGCCCCTCGGCGGCGAGCTGCAGCACGACGATGGCCGTGAACGTCTTCGTCATGCTGCCAATGCGGAAGTGCGCGTCCGCGGGCACCGGGGCGCCGGTGCGGATGTCGGCCACGCCGGACGTGCCCAGCCAGCGCCCGTCCGCGCCGCTCACCCGGACCAGCGCGCCGGTCACCTCCGCGTTCGGCAGGCCCGCGATGGCCTGTCGCAGCGCCTCGCGGTTCAGGGGCGGCAGGGGCGACCTCGCCACCTCCAGCTCCTGGTCGCCCACCTCCAGCGCGGCACCGGCCGGTGCATCCGGCCCGCAGGCGGGGGCCGTGAAGCTCGCGAGCAATGCCATACCCAGCCGCAGTCCGCGGTGCAGGACAGCCATGTTCCATCTCCTGTGAGGGAAGGGCCGGTGCTTTTCCGGCCGGCGGATGGAACACCGGTGACCCCGGGCGGTGTCACCGGGCAGGGCGGAACTTCAATCCACCGCCACGTACAGCTCGCCGTCCCGACCGATGGCGCCGGGGGAAAGCGACCATCCCTGGCCCTCCTGTACGAGGTAGACCGTGCGCTTCCCCTCCGGTGAGCGCGCCGCCCCGATGAGCAGGTACCGGCGTGTCCGTTTCGCTCCGGTGAGCGTCAGCACGTCGTGCTTCACGCTCCAGGTGCCCTGGTCGTCCTCGGAGCCGAACTTCATCGCGCCCACCTGTCCGGACGCGCCCCCGAACTTGTATTGGAACTCGCGATTGGTGCCGAAGGTGTAGTCGATGCTGTAGGAGACCGCCGTCATGGTGGAGCCGCCGGTATAGGCGTTGACCCACTGGGCCGCGGAGCTGGTGCCGTAGCGGAAGTGGCCCACCACCTCCGCGTCGTCCACCAGCGGCAGTCCCACGGGGCTCCCGCGCACGCCTTTCAGCGCTTCCCCCACCCGGGCGTAGGACGTGTTCCAGGAGAACGAGGCCGACATGGCCTCGCCCAAGCCTCCGGGCGTCATGAAGCTCTGGATGAACACCAGCGGCTCCAGGCGGTCTCCTGCCTCCACAAGGGAGAGGCTCACCCGGAAGGACCGGTCGTTGTTCTTCGCGCGCACCACCGCCGCGGTGAAGAAGGCGCGGGCCTCGTTGGACATGAAGCGCCGCATCACCAGCGGGTTTGGCTGTACGCCGTTCCAGTCCGCGCCAATGCGCTCCTGCCACACCTTCGCGAGCCGGCCCTCGGCGTCATGTGGATTTAACCGCGTTTAATCCCAGCAGTTCCGCGGGGTGCGTAGGGTGTCCGCCACCTGCCGCGATGGCAGGCCTGCGTGAGGGGGCAATCCATGTCGAGACACGTCGTGCGTTCGCTGTGCCTGGGTTCCGTGATGGCGTTTGCTTCCGCCTGTGGCGGGGCGATGGACGAGGCCGGACCGGAGGAAGCGCTCGGGTCCGCTGAGCAGGCCGTTTGCAATCCGGGTCTGGCCGTCGCGGGATGCCTGGACTTCGCGTCGGGCGGCTTCTCCGACTCGAGTTGTCCCGGGGGCATCAAGTGGAGCTACTGGGACTGCACGCAGTACAAGTCCGGCTCTGGCAGCAGCGTCCAGTGGTACGCTTTGTGTTCCCCGACGCAGTACTACATCTGCGGGGGTACCTACACGACGCCGCCGAACACGAACCCTCCGCGGTGCCTGAAGACCTGCTCGTAGGCGTCAGCGTCCCGCGCGCCGCAGGACGGCGGGCGTGAGCCCCGTCACCCGGCGGAACACCGTGGTGAAGTGACTCTGTGAGCTGAAGCCCACCGCGAGCGCGATGTCTCCGAGGGAGCGGGTCGTGTGGCTCAACAGGCCGCGCGCCCGCTCCACCCTCCGCTGCTGCACGTAGGCGTGCGGCGTCATGCCCATGGACTGCCGGAAGGCGCGGGTGAAGTAGAAGACGCTCAGTCCCGCGCGCCGGGCCAGCTCGCCCACCTGGATCCTCCGCGCGAGGTGCGCTTCGATGAAGAGCCGCACGCGGTGGAGCGCGGCGGCGGAGAGGCCTCCGCGCCTCCGCGCCGCTCGCGTCCCTCCGGGTTCCTGGAGCAGCTTCGCCATTCGGGTGGCATGGCGGTCCTGCACCTTCCTCGCCTCGCCCAGGAAGCGGGCGATGACCTTCAACTCCGCGTCCGGCAGCGGCGCCATCAGCAGCAAGCCATCCGCCTGGAGGGGACCCCAGAGGGTTTCAATCCATTCGCGCGCATGCCCGGTGAGCGCGAGCTTCCTGTTGCTTCCCGAGCCCTCCCGCTGGACGTAGCCAGCGAGCTCCAATCGCTCCACATCGGCGCCTCGTGCGACCGCGCTCAGGTGCGCGGGGCCTCCGAAGTGCAGCTGCGCCAGACACGTCAGCTCCGCGCGGCCGAGCGCGAGCACCTCTCCCACGGCGGAGTCGAACTCCGCGGAGGCTTCCTGGAAGCGGACGATGTCGGCGCCAATCTGGGCGAGGAGTGCGTGCCGGGGGCTCATGGAAAACACCGCAGGATTGAGAAAAACAGCACAAGGGCGCGAAAGACGCTCGCGGGCACGGGACGCATGCTGGCCCCATGATGAACCTGAAGCCCTCCGCGGCGGAAATCCTGTTGTGGCTCTTCGTGCTCAACCTGGGCGTCGCCTTCGGCGCGGGGCTCTATGAGCACCGCATCGCGCTCCCCCGGTGGCTCAATGTCACGGGCGGGCATTGGTCCTCGGAGGCGGCGCGCCAGGATGACGTGGGCCGGCGCTTCTGGGGCGTCGTCACCACGGGTCCGCTGACGCTGCTCACGCTGGCCAGTCTCTATTTCGCCACGCGGGCCACGGGGCCGCTGCGCTCCTGGTGGCTCGCGGCCGCGCTGGTGGTGCTCGTGGACCGGGTGCTGACCTTCTCGTACTTCATCCCCACGATGGTCCGACTGATGCAATCGCCTGACACTCCGGGGGCCGTGGAGACCGCCACGCGGTGGGTCCGGATGAACCATCTCCGTCATGTGCTCGCGGGAGGCGCGTGGTTCTCGGCCCTTCAAGCCCTTTCATGGCTTCGGGTGAAGGGAGCCGGGTGACGTGTGCGCCATTGAAATGGATTAGACTCCGTCCCGGGGTGGGCCGAATGTGGGCCGCCGAAGAGGGGATGATGGAAGTGCGGATGCGTTGGGCGAGGCTTTGGACGGTGGTGTTTGCTGTTGGCAGCGGGGTGCTCGGGGGATGTGAGGATACGGAGCCGCCAGTGAATCCGGTTCCGGATGCGGGAACCGTTGATTCGGGGACCGCGGATGATGGCGGCACGCAGACGGATGCCGGCACCGACGCGGGCTCCTTGGGGGAACCCCTTCCCTGTGAGCGGACGCAAGGCATCTGCGCGGGGGCCCGGCGCGCAGTGGTTGACGGAGCCTACGAGCCGGTGTGCACCGCTCGCTCGTATGGTGCTGACTACGAGGCCACGGAGACGCGCTGCGACGGTCTGGACAACGACTGCGACGGGGTGGCGGACCCGCCGTCCTGGTCCCAGGTCGCGTCGCTGGGAGCGCCTCCGCATTCAGGCCGGATCAGCAGCCTCCGGGTGACCGACGGAGTCCTGGCGGTGGCCTTCGACCGCGTGGCGGTGGCTCGTGTCATCCGGATGGACACCGCGATGACGCCGCTCGGTGTCGCGGATGTACGAGTGGAGGTGTTGGACGAATCCCTCGCGCTGGACTCGGTGAGCACCCGGTTGCTGCGCACCTCCCAGGGGCCCGCGCTGTATTACGCGTCAGCGGGACCGGAATACGACCATACGCAGGGCCACCTCATCCTGCTGGATGAGCAGGGCCGTCGCGTGCCTCGCGAAGGTGAGCCGGAGGTTGGCGCGCTCCTCTTCGACCAGCCCGTGGGGGACCGGGCCACCGCGGCGGCCGTGTCGGCGGACGGGTCGCGGGTCTTCGCGGCCTGGCGGGATGCCTCCCAATACGTCACCGGCGGCCGTGAGCTGTGGGGCACGCTCACGGAGCTGGACGGTGAATCCGTAGTGGCTCCCCGAGTCCTGATGCGGGCGCTCGCCGAGGACAAGCTCCTCTACGGCGTGGAGGTGATGGGGTTGCGGGATGGGGGCTTCCTGGTCCTGGCCCAGGAGATGAAGCAAGGCGCCTCCGAGGGACTGCTGCGGCTTCAGCGCTTCGACAGCGGCCTGCAACCCGTGGGTGATGAGCGGACCTTCCCCGCGGAGGCGAATCCAAATGCCCGACTCGTGGACCTGGGCGCGGTGGCGGGCGGTGCGCTGGAGTCTCCGGCCATCGTGCTGCGCGGCATCCTGGGCGGGGAGCGCGTGCTGATGGCCTTGGGCAATCTCTTCGGCGAGGTGACCAGGCGGACCCTGGCCGTGACGACCCCCCGTGAAACTCCCTGGGTCGGGACCGCGGTGACGTCTCGTGGCCTTCAGGCCGCGTGGCTCTCCACCTCCTTTGACCTGGAGGAGCCCGAGCCCGCCTTCATGTGGCGGGGCCGGTTCTGGGCGCTGGGGAAGGCGGGCGTCCCAGCGGACCTGACCTCCGGGCCCGAATACCTGCCCCTCAACCAGTTCTCGCAGTGGGTCATGCTGGAAGAGCTTCCGGACCGCTGGATGGGCGCGCTGGTGATGACGTCCACCAAGAGCCCCATGGCTCACACCCTCCAGGCGGTCCGCTACTGCGCACCGTGAGTCACGGCGCGTCCGGCAGGGTGTACTGGAAGTCGTAGGAGTGCTTCCCGCCCGGCGCGATGTCGATGGTCATCGAACCGGCGAGCCCCGTGAGCTCGCCGGTTCCGGAGTCCGGCACCACGGAGATGACGAGGTGGGGCGCACCGCGCGTCATCACCCCGAAGTGCTGGAGCGCGAAGGTGCCGGCGCGGCCATCCAGCGTGCCGCTGACGCGCTCCATGGCCACGTAGCCCGCGGACCCCTCCACCGGCGTCCGCACCGCGAGCATCTGCCCCTGGCTCGTGGCCTCCAGCGCGCCGTGATAGCGCTTGTCGAGCATCATCCGGCCCGGGGCCGCGTCCGCCGCGCCCGCCTCCGGGGCCATGGGGGTGAGCTTGACGTCGAAAGGTCCGTTCGCGCGCTTCGTCATGGGTGTCTGCTCCCTTGCCTGGTGGCCGGACAGATACGCCAGGAGCCCCGCGCCTGGATTGCAAAAACGCGTCACTCCCGGCGTCTTAGGACTCGCTTAAGACATTGGGCCTACCGTCACGGTCACTCCAAGGGGGCAGGGCGCATGAGTGACGACGAGCGGAATCACCACCACGGACTCCAGCAGGACCTGCGGGTCCTGGCGACGCGCACGGACCGGCGGGAGCTGCTGCGCTGGATGGCCTTCACCAGCCTCATCCCCATCATCGGCTGCGGAGGGCCGGACTCCAGCGGCAGCGGAGACACGTCTGGCTGCGCGAGGATTCCGGAGGAGACGGCCGGTCCCTATCCCGGTGACGGCTCCAACGGAGCCAACGCCCTGGTGCTGTCGGGCATCGTCCGGAGCGACATCCGCTCCAGCATCGCGAACGCGAGCGGCGTCGCGGCGGGCATCCCGCTCACCATCACCCTCACGCTGGTCGGCAGCGACGACAGCTGCACGCCGCTCCGGGGTTATGCCATCTACCTGTGGCACTGCGACCAGGCGGGGCGGTACTCCATGTACTCGTCGGGCGTCACCCACGAGAACTACCTGCGCGGGGTGCAGGTGACGGACGAAGAGGGCAAGGTGACCTTCACCAGCATCTTCCCCGCCTGCTACAGCGGACGGTGGCCGCACATCCACTTCGAAAGCTACCCCTCGGTGGAGGCCACCTCCTCCTCGCGCAACAAGGTGGCCACGTCCCAGTTGGCCCTGCCAGAGGATGTCTGCGACACCGTCTACGCGACGTCTGGCTATTCGCAGAGCGTTCGCAACCTCAGCCAGATTTCGCTCTCCAGCGACAACGTGTTCAGCGACGGCGCGTCCACGCAGCTGGCGACCGTGACGGGCAACACCTCGGATGGCTATGCCGCGTCCCTGGTCGTGGGCATCAAGGTTTGACGCGTTTCCGGGCCCGCGGGGCGGCTACTTCGCCTTGGCGGGCGCGAAGTCGAAGGGCTTGTCCTGGGCGATGAGCATCACGCACTCGGCGTCCGGCGCGCACTGGTTGCGGTGCACCACCTTGCCGGGCTGGTCCCAGGTGCTGCCGGCCTCCACGGCGCCTGCTTCGGCGGCGCCCTCGCTGGTGTTCGTCATGCGGCCCTTCACCAGCACGCCGTGGTAGTCGGCGGAGTGGGTGTGCGGCCCGGAGTCGAACCCGGCGGGGAACTTCATCAGCAGGGCGTACGGGCCCTTCTTCATGTCGCCCCAGAGCACGTGCACGGACGGGCCGCCGGGCATCATCTCCGTCCAGGTGAGCTTGTCATAGGCGGTCTGCTGGAACGCGGCGGACTCCTTGCCCTTGGCGGCGGCGAAGGTGAACGCGGAGACGACGGCGACGGCGGCGACGAGCTTGGGCAGGGTCTTCACGGGAGGCACTCCTCGGTGGAAGGAAACGCCGGGGAGGATGGCTTCTGGGCATCCCTGCGAAAATGCCCGATTCCGCAGGGCACCTCTGCGAAAGTGCAGGCCATGCCCGAATGGAGCGACCTGCGGCACTTCCTGGCCATCGCGAGGGAGGGGAACCTCTCCGCGGCGGCGCGGCGATTGAAGGTGGACCAGACCACGGTGGGCCGGCGCCTGGCCGTGCTGGAGAAGGAGCTGGGGGCACGGCTCTTTGACCGGACTCCCACGGGTCTGCGTCCCACGGCGGTAGCGCTGCGCATCCGTCCGGCCGCGGAGGCGGTGGAGGCGGAGGCGCTGCGGGTGGAGCGGCTCGCCAGCGGCGAGGACCTGCGCCCCTCCGGACCGGTGACGGTCACCGCGACGGACTCCTTCCTGGTCCACAACGTGATGCCGTGGCTGGCCGCGTTCCAGGAGCGCCATCCGGAAATCGAGTTGCAGCTGCTCTCCGGTTACGAAGCCCTGTCGCTGGTGCGGCGCGAGGCGGACGTGGCCATCAGGCTGGTCCGGCCGCAAGAGGCGTCGCTGCGGGCCCGGAAGGTGGCTGCCATTGGTGTCGTGCCGTTCGCGTCGAAGGCCTATCTCTCCCGCCGGGGGCCGGTGCGTTTCGACACGGGGCTCCAGGGGCACTCGGTGGTGGGGTACGCGCAGGACTCGCGGCGCTGGCCGGAGTCGAAGTGGCTGGACGTGCACGCGGCGAAGGCCACGGTGGCGCTGCGGCTGACGTCCATCCTGGGGCTGCTCCAGGCCGCGCGCGAGGGCCTGGGCGTGGCGCTGCTGCCGGCGTTCTTCGGCCACCTGCATCCGGAGTTGGTGCCTCTGCGTGACGCCCTGCCGGAGTTGGAGCGGACGGTGTGGCTGGTGTTCCACGAGGACCTGGCCCACAACGTCCGGGTGCGCGCGGTAGTGGACTTCCTGGCGGAGACCATCGGGAAGCAGGCGGAGGCGCTCGCGAAGCCTCCGGCCGGGTCCCGGAAGAAGCGCGCCCGGTGACGGGGCCGCGTCACCGCACGCCCGGAGTCACGGCGTGCCGAGCCGCTTGCCCCGGGCGAACTCCAGGCCCAGCAGGTTGCCGCGGTGGTGGATGGGATCCAGCGTGACCTTCTGGATGCGCCAGCCCTCCGCGGCCGTCTTCACCACTTCATGCGTATAGCGTCCCACCAGGGTCCACTCCTGGGGAAAACCATCCATGGTGAAGAAGTGGGACACCTCCGCGTAGGCGTGCACCGTGCCGTGCGTGGGGCTGGTGAACTCCGTGCGCACCGTGTTGGCCGTGGCGTGCTGCACGCGGGTGAAGCACTCCAGCGCCTTGTTGCCGAACTGCGCCAGCACGGCGCGCGGCGCGGTGGAGGGCGGCACTCCCATGAAGCGGGAGTAGTCCGACGTCACCTCCGGGGCGAAGACCCGCTCCCACCGGGTCCAGTCGCCTGTGTCCTTGCCATGGTCGATGGCCTGCCCGTACTCGGCCACCAGCTCCTGCACGGCAATCCAATCCAGCGTGTACTCCAGGTTCTTCTCGCGCATCTCCGTCTGCCTTTCTGGAAGAGGGGATGCACAGGCTTTCACCCTCCGTGGAGGCGGAGCAAGCCGAGGATGCGCCGCTCAGAGGGGAGGGCGTCACGGCTCCGAAACGGTGATGCCCATGCCCCTGGGCGTGTCGGACAGTCCGATCACTTTCGCCCGGGCGCTCGCTTTCCACTCCAGCTCGACCGTGCCGGGGGTGGCGTCCGGCTGCACCTGGACGGTCAGGTCCGTGGCCCACTTACACGATGCTCCCATCTCGCAGGTCTCATCCAGGATCACGACGGTCCGCGCCACCACGTCCTCCCCCGTCTTCAGCACGACGGGCTGCGTGGGCACGGCCGGGTCGGGGCTGGCCTTGGACAGCGAGACGCGCATCCACGGCAGCGCTGTCCGCGAGGGGTCCGCTGGCGTCCACCGCGCCTTCACCTGCACCGTCAGCTCCACCTGGGCCTTCTTCGATGGTGGCTCCGACGCCGTGACCTTCACGGTGATGGGGCGCGTGAGATTGGGCGCCTCGGTCGTGAGGGTCAGGGGCGCGCTCGTGTGGGGCTCGGAGACGATGTCCTCGAAGCTGTTCCTGGACGTGGCCACGACGCTGGCGCATGCGAACAGCAGGAGCAGCCGCGAGGCCCAGTGGCGCAGGCGGGGGGACTGGGGGGCTTCACGGGTGGAGAACATGGGCCTGGGGCTCACCGGTAATGGACCGCGATGCGCTTTCCATCGAGCAGGTGGATGTCGATGTCCATGTCGTAGATGTCGCGGAGCACGGCGGGGCGCATCAGCTCCTCCGGCGTCCCCTGGAAGGCGACCTTCCCGGCGCGCATGGCGATGACGTGGTCGGAGTAGCAGGAGGCGTAGTTGAGGTCGTGCAGCACCAGCACCACGCACTTGCCCAGCGCGTCCGCCGCGCGCCGCAGCTCCTTCATCATGGCCACGGCGTGTTTCATGTCCAGGCTGTTGAGGGGCTCGTCCAGGAGCACGTAGTGGGTGTCCTGGCACAGCACCATGGCCACGAAGGCGCGCTGGCGCTGGCCTCCGGACAGCTCGTCCAGGAAGCGGTTCGCGAGCGGCTCCAGGCCCAGGTGGTGGAGCGCCCCCTCCACGAAGGCGCGGTCCTCCACCGTGGGGCGGCCCTTGGAGTGCGGATAGCGGCCGAACGTCACCAGGTCTCGCACGGTGAGCCGCGAGGTGACGGCGTTGTCCTGCCGCAGGATGGCCAGCCTTCGCGCCAGCGCGTCGCCGGGCGTGCGGACCACGTCCATGCCGTCCACCAGCACCGTGCCGGAGGACAGCGGCAACAGGCGGCTCACCATGGACAGCAGGGTGGACTTGCCGGCGCCGTTGGGCCCGATGATGGACGTCACGCCCGTCTCCGGGAACTGGAGCGTGACGTCGTCCACCACCACGGTGTCTCCGTAGCGGCGGGACACGTTCCGGGCTTCGATCATCGCAGCACGCCTCGCATCAACAGGGTGATGAACATCAGGCCGCCCAGGAACTCGATGATGACGCGCAGGTTGGCGCCAAAGGAGAAGACGCGCTCCAGCACGAGCTGACCGCCCAGAAGGCCAATCACCGCCAGGAACACGGCGGCCGGCAGCACGTGGACGTGCCGGTGCGAGCGCACCAGCCCGTGCGCCAGGTTCGCCACCAGCAGCCCGAAGAAGGTCACCGGCCCCACCAGCGCCGTGGACACCGACACCAGCACCGCCACCACCGCCAGGAGCCGCGACACCGTGCGCCGGTGGTCCACGCCCAGGTTGATGGCCACGTCGCGCCCCAGGTTCAGCACGTCGCAGGTGCGCATCAGGCTGAAGCCCAGGACGGACGCGCCCAGGGTCATCAGCGCGGAGACGATGAGCAGGTCCGGGTCCGGGTTGTTGAAGCTGGCGAAGAAGCGGTCCTGCAGGAAGTCGAACTCGCCCGGCGCGATGAGGCGCTGGAGGAAGCTGGACAGGCTGCGGAACAGCACGCCCAGCACCACGCCCGTGAGCAGCAGCAGGTGCACGCTCCGCCGGCCTCCCTCGAACAGCCAGCGGTGCAGCACCGCGGAGAAGACCACCATGATGGCGACCTCCACCGTGAAGAGCAGCCGGCTGTCCAGGCTCGCCATGGTGCGCGAGCCCAGGAAGAAGAGCAGGCTCGTCTGTAGCAGCAGGTAGAGCGTGTCGAAGCCCATGATGGCGGGCGTCAGGACGCGGTTCTCCACCACGGTCTGGAACAGCACCGTGGAGACGGCGATGGCGTAGCCCACCAGCAGCACCGTGGCGACCTTGCGCGCGCGGAACGGCAGCACGAAGTCCCACTTGCCGCCCGCGTCCACGGTCATGAACACCACCACGCAGAACGCGGCCAGGCCCCCCAAGAGGAGCAGCCGCCGCTCATGGCCCTCCAGGCGCAGCGCGCTAGCCGACACGGTCGTCCCTCCGCAAGAGCAGGTGGAGGAAGAGGAGGCTGCCCACCACGCCCGCCACGGTGCCCACGGGAATCTCATAGGGCTGGCGCACCACCCGCCCCACGATGTCGCACAGGAGCACGAAGCCCGCGCCCAGCACCGCCACCCACGGGATGGAGCGGCGCGCGTTGTCACCCACGATGAGGCTGACGACGTTGGGCACCACGAGCCCGATGAAGGGAATCATCCCCACGGTGGCCACCACCACCGCGGTGACCATGGCGACGATGGCCAGCCCCAGCGCCATGATGCGCGGGTGGCTCAGGCCCAGGTTGGTGGTGAAGGCCTCGCCCATGCCGGCGACGGTGAAGCGGTCCGCGACGACGTAGGCGATGACGGTCAGCACGAAGGCGCCCCAGAGCAGCTCATACCGGCCGCGCAGCACGCTGGAGAAGTCGCCCGTGGTCCAGGCCATCAGTGATTGCAGCAGGGAGAAGCGGTAGGCGAAGAACGTCGTCGCCGCGTCGAAGATGGCGCCCAGCACCAGTCCCACGACGGGCACGACGAGCGCCGAGCGCAGCGGAATCCGCCGGAGGATGAACAGGAACAACGCCGTGCCCGCCATGGCGAAGCAGGCGGCGACCGCCGTCCTGGCGAGGATGGGGAGGCCGGGGGCGAGCAGCGTGACGGCGAGCAGGCCCAGGCTCGCGGACTCCGCCGTGCCCGCAGTGAAGGGCTCCACGAAGCGGTTGCGCGCGAGCATCTGCATGATGAGGCCCGCGACGGCCAGGGACATGCCCGCCAGCAGCAGGGCCAGCGTGCGCGGCACCCGGCTGATGACCAGCACCTGCACTGCGCGCTGATTCTCCGCCGGCGCCAGCAGCGCTTCCCACGACACGTGGCTCACGCCAATCAGCATGCTGATGCCCGCGAGCACCAGCACCCCGAGCACGGCCACGGCGAGCAGCGGCAGGGGAGCGCCCTTCGCGCCGCTCGTGGGCAGCGGCTCGGAGCGCGCGCTGGCCTCGTGGGAGGCCACGGAGGTGCGCGGCGCGAAGCCCGGCTCAGGGAGCGGAGGGCTGTCGGGGCTTCGCGTAGACATCGGAGATCTGCTCCATCAGGCGCCGCAGGGACTGGATGCCGCCGCCGATGAGGTAGGTGTTCGCCGGCTCCAGGTACACGACCTGCCCCTGCTTCCAGGCCGTCGTCTGGTGCACCAGCTCGTTGTCCAGCAGCCGCTGTGCGCCGCCGCCCTCGCCAATGGCCGCGTCCCGGTCGATGACGAACAGCCAGTCCGGGTTGGTCTCCAGGATGAACTCCGAACCCACGGCCTCCCCGTGCAGTGACGCCTTGAGCGACGGCGCCGCGGGCGGGATGCCGAAGGTGTCGTGCAGCACGCCGAAGCGCGAGCCCGGGCCATACGCGCTCATCCGTCCTCCGGACGTCAGCACGATGAGCCCCTTGCCCCGGCTGGCGGTGGTGCCCTTCAGCGTCGCGATGGACTGGTTCAGCGTCTCCACCAGGGTGCGCGCCTGCTCCTCCTTGCCGAAGACGGTCGCCAGCCGCTGCGTGTTGCCCACCACGGTGTCCAGGAAGTGCGTGTCGTCCGTGGTCTGGTCGATGGTGGGCACCATGGCGGCGAGCTTCGTGTACCGGGCGCTGGAGCGGCCGCCGGTGATGACCAGGTCGGGCCGGGCGGCGTGCAGGGCCTCGTAGTCGGGCTCGAAGAGCGTCCCGTAGCGCGGGTACTTCTTCGCGTCCGCGTACTTCGCCAACTGGCCGGGGAAGTACTCACCCGCCACGCCCTGAACGTCCACCCCCAGCGCGTCCAGCGTGTCCAGCGCCGCCAGGTCGAACACCACGACCTGCTTCGGGTGCTCGGCCACGACGGTGCTGCCCTGCGCGTGGGCAATGGTCCGGCCCGCTCCCGGAGCAGGGGCCGCCGCGTCAGCCGCCGCCGCGCCTTCCGAGGGCACGGGACCCGGGGCCGGAGCTCGCGGGCCCCGTGCGAAGAAGACCGCGAGAGCGATGACCGCGACCCCGATGAGGGCCACGAGGAGGGTGGGGAACCGCCGGGGAGTGGTGCTCACGGGAAAGGCAATCCAGAGAAAAGTGATATCAAATGAAATTGATATTCATTATCGAAGTTGCGGATATAGCGGATCGCCGCCGGACGGTCAAAACCCATCGGCCTTGCGCGGCCCGGGCCTTCCCTGGAAGCTTGGATTTCAAGACTTCCATGGAGAAGCCTCATGAAGCCCGTCCGAGCCGTCCTGCTGTTGTCCCTCCTCACCACGACCTTCGCCGGGAGTGCCCTCGCGCAGGACAACTCGCGCACGCTGCTCATGCAGTGGCTGGCGGATCCGGACGTCTACAAGGAGAACGACGACCTGTTCTTCCTCACCGGCACGGGCAACGGGGTGCTGCTGCCGCTGTATGAGTCCAACGACCTGACGACGTTCCGCTTCAAGCGCGACTACAACCCGTCCGCGACGGACCCCACCTACGACTACTGCTTCCTGTGGGCGCCGGACCTGAGCAAGGTGGGCAGCGTCTACCAGCTCCACTTCTCCGGCCACCGGGTGCCCAACGGCGCGGCGTGTCCTCCGGCGGGCCAGGAGGTGACGACCTTCGTCGCCACGGCGCCCGATTTGAACCTGGTCTTCGGCGTGCCCCAGCCCATCAACGCCAATACCACCTGGCCGCGCACCACCACCGGCACGGCGTGCCTGCCGCAGGGGTGCAACCGGAACATCCGCATCGACTCGGCGACGTTCAACGACGGCGCGGACCGCTGGCTCTTCTATGTCTGGTTCCAGAACGGCAACAACATCTCGTCGTTCAAGCTGGCCGCGCCCGGCACCGTCTACAACCACGCGGGCCCGGCGGTGTTCGCGACGCCGGCCTACGAGGAGGGCATCAACGAGGCACCGGAGCTCTTCAAGCGCGACGGGCGCTACTACATGGTCTTCAGCGGCGGTTGGTACAACAGCCAGTACGCCATGTACTACGTGATGGCGGACTCCATCCCGGAGCTCACGCGGGCGCGGGCGGTGCGGCGGATGTCCCTGCCGCTGAAGAACTCCGCGGGCCGGCTGGTGCAGTCCCACGGCCACGACGTCATCGTCGAGCGGCGGGGCGAGTACTTCAACGTCTTCCATCAGGGCGCCTTCGACAGCGCGGGCAACCTCACCTCGCGCAGCACGTACAAGCAGCGCGTCGCGTTCAAGCCGGACGGGGCGATGACGTCGCTCAACCAGGTGAACGTGCGCTGGAACCGGCTCGCGGGGTACAGCTACTCGCTGGACGTCGTGCTGAAGAATGGTTCGGTGGTGGGGCCGTGCACGTCGGTGGTGCTGCTGGGGCAGTCCAACAAGACGGTGTTCGACGGCGTGTGCCGCAGCGCCGGGGACCGCGTGGTGACGAAGGGGGAGATCGCCGCGTTCCGCCTCTTCTATTCCAACAACAACGTCTGGGGGCCGTCCGTGGAGAAGGCCTATGACGGCATCTCCGACGACGTGTCCCTGGAGCTGCCCGGCGGCGTCACGCCCTTCGTGGACCTGGAGTGGAGCGAGGAGGAGACGCTGGCGCAGTACTCCATCGACGTGCAGCGGCGGGACACGGGCGCGTGGATTGGCCCGTGCATTGGCGTGGGCGCCGTGAACAAGAGCCTGGCCTGGACCTACCAGGGGCGATGCGACACGCCGGGCATCAACGTGCCGTACTCCAACATCCAGGCCTTCCGCGTCTGCTCCGCGGTGAATGGCGACTGGGCCCACGCCCGCTGCGGCGCCGCCGCGTACGACGGGCGGGCCCTGCACTCGCGCATCAACATCCCCTAGGCTGGACGCCCCATGTTCGACGCCATCACCTCCGACCCCGCGCTCCTCGTCCTCCTCATCATCGTGGCGGGAGGGCTGGGCGTGGCGTTCGGACCGAAGGGGGGGCTGCTGGGGCTGCTGGGCGCCGGGCTGGATCGCACTGAGTTGGAGAACGGAAGGGCCGGCGAGGCCACGGTGCTGGAGGTACGGGACACAGCGATCCGCATCGACAAGCGCCCGGTCCTCCAACTGCTCCTGGAGGTTCACATCCCCGGCCGTGCTCCCTATCAGGCGCGGGTGAGCAAGCGGCTGCCGCCTCATTCGAGCACGGCCACCTGGGGGCCGGGGCTTCGGGTCCAGGTGATGGTGGACCCGATGAAGCCCCAGCGCGTCGTCATCACCGGCTTCGCGATGGCCGCCCCGGCCAGCCCGCCATCGCCCCCGGTGGATCCGGTCCGGGCGATGGAGGACCTGAAGCGCATGGCCGATGGCGGCCTCATCACCGAGCGCGAGTACGAGGCGAAGAAGGCGGAGATCCTCGGCCGCTTTTAGCGTCCGTGAAAGCGCCGGACTAGGGGGTGTCCCTAATTGAGCCACATCCGAGTGCAGGCGAGGTGGATGAGGGCAAGGTAGTTGCGGGCTGTCTTCTCATATCGAGTCGCGAGGCGGCGGAAGCGCTTGAGGCCATGGAAGAACCGC
>NZ_RAWF01000215.1:0-17355 GCF_003612075.1 Corallococcus sp. CA041A | reverse complement strand
GCCTGCTGCTGGTGGGGTTGCCCCGGCTCGCGTGGGTCCTGGCCGCGCTGCCGCACGCCCGCGCTCGGATGCTGAAGGCCTGTGCCTCCGGCATCGTGCTGCTTCAGGGTTGTGTGCCGTTGCTGCTCACCCAGGAGTTCCTCACGCGCTCGCCCCGCTGGGGCCTGGCCGTGCTCTGCGCGGACGCGGTGCTCCTGGCCCTGCAGCTGGGCTTCCTGCGGGCCGTGTGGTGGACGTGGCGCGACGAGGAGGCGGCTGGCGTGGAGGCGGCGCCTGCCGTGGCCGCTCCGGCCCCGGAAGCCGCGCGGCAGGAGGCGGGCTACGACTGCCCGGACTGTCCGGCGGCGACCCCGCTGTGGCGGAGCGAGGGGCGGCTGGGGGCCCACTGCGACTGCTGCGGCGGAGACCTGCTGACCGTCCGTGAGCAGGACCAGGTCTTCACCGAGCGCGGCCTGCGCACGGAGTCGCTGCGCCGGCTGCTGGAGGAGCCCGGGGGCCGGCCGGCGAGGTGCGCCTCCTGCGGGGGCGCGTGCGCGACGGTGGTGTTCCAGGGCGTCGCGGTGGTGCCGTGCGCTTCCTGCGGGACGCTGTGGATGCGCGAGGGCGTCCTCCACCAGTTGAGCCAGGGACAGCATGGCCTGCCCCGGGTCTCCCGGGCCGCGCCGCCGAGCCCCGCGGCCCCGCTGCCGTCCTCCTGGTCCGGGGCGGGAGCGCTGGCGCTGCTGGGGATCGCCGCGGGCTTGTTCGTGGCGCCGCGCTGGAACCTGGACGCCTGCCCCTCCGGGACCACCTTGTGGCGCGCGTCCTCGCCAGCGGGGCACGCGCTGTCCCGCTGCGTGACGGCGCTGGACACGCCGGAGGGGCCCTCGTGGCTGCGGACCGCGCGGGGACAGTTGCTCTTCCGGGAGGCGTTCGTGAAGGGGCTGCGCCACGGGCCCTGGTCCCGCTGGGACCGGGAGGGACGGCTGCTCGCGGACGGTGAATACGCGAAGGGGCTGCCAGTGGGCGAATGGCGCATCCACGACGAGGCCGCACCGGATGCGGTGGTGGCCCGCGCCCACTTCGCCAAGGGGCAGCTGGAGGGCGTGGTGGAGGACCTGGCTCCGGACGGGCGCGTGCTGGAGCTCAGGACGTACTCGGCCGGCAAGCTCCACGGCCCCTACACCCACTTCTTCGCGGGCGGCATCACGCACGTGGAGGGCCTCTACGCGCGCGGCCTGCGGGACGGGGAGTGGAGCACCTACGACGCCCGGGGCAACCGCCTGGAGCTGTCCTGGTGGCTGGCGGGACGGCCTTCGCGGGTGCACGGCGGCGCGCGGGCCCTGGCCCAGAAGGACGCGCGGCCGGAGGACGAGGAGGAGCGGGAGGCGCGCTGGGAGTCCGCGGCGGACATGGTGAGGGTGAAGCGGGCGCTGGCGGCCCAGGGGTCTTCCTCGCCCGTGGTGGAGGAGGCGCTGTACGGCGGACATCCGCTGGAGTGGTGGGGCCAGCGGCTGAGGCTCGCCTGGCCCCGGCGCGACACGGCGGACGGCGCCGCGCGCTACGCGCTCACCGTGCGGCGGGCGGGGCTCAACGGCCTGCGGGTGGAGGAGTCGGTGGCGGGCCCCAGCGTGAAGGTGGGGACGGCCGTGGCGGTCCCCGCGACGGGCACCGGTGCGCAGGCAAGCCAGGAGGCACCATGAAGGCGTGGGTCTGGGGAGGGCTGCTGCTCTGGGCCTGGAGCGCGGCGTCGGCCGCGCCCTTCGAGGTTCAACGCTCGCGGGAGTCGCCGGAGCACGCGCGCCTGGTGCTCGCGCCACGGGCCGGGGCGGAGCGCGCCACGCTGCACGTGGTCTTCACCGTGGGGCGCTTCGACGAGGGAGGCCAGGCGGGGCTCACGCGGGTGTCCCAGCACGTCATGCTGGAGGCCAACCGGCGCGGGCGCTACGAGGACCTGGTGCGCGAGCTGTTCGGCGCGAACGCGACCCTGACGCTGTCGACAGGGCTGCGCCAGAGCAGCTTCACGCTGAGCGCCCCCCGGCAGGACTTCGATGCGCTCGCGGAGCGCTTGCTGACGCAGGTGCTCTCGCCCCAGGTGGATGACGCGCGGCTGGAGGCAGCGCTGGAGCGCGCCGGGCAGGACCCGTCGCTCACCTTCGCGGACGACTTCCTGGAGTCGGTGCTGGCCCTGGTGCTCTCCACGGAGCCGCGCTTCAGGGCCCCCGCGCCGCCGAACGCGCAGTCGGTGCAGTCCTTCTCCGACCGCGACATCTCCGCCTACCTCTCCGGGCCGTTGAGCCCTCGCAACGCGGTGGTCATCGCCGCCGGGGACTTCGACGTGGAGGCGCTGAAGCGCACCGTGGCCCGTTACAAGGGCGGGACGCCGTCGGCGGTGACGCGGCTGTCTCCCCAGCTTCCGGTGACGCTCAAGCTTCCGGCGGTGAGCGACATCAACGTGCTGGCCTATCCCATTGAATTGAAGGACGCGCGGCAGGCCGCGGCGGCGCGGGTGGTGGGCGTGCTCCTGGGACAGCGGCTGGAGCAGCGCTTCCGCCGCCTGGGCGTGGGCTACGCGCAGGACGCATCCGTGGTGCTGACGCCGTGGATGGATCAGCTGGTGCTGACGCTGCCCGCGCGGGACCCGTCCGCGCTGGACCTGGGGCCCTTCATGCTGGAGGAGGTGGGGGCGGTGCGCGAGGGGCGCGTGAGCGCGGAGGAGTTCGCGCAGGCCCGGGCCCAGGTGCTCGCGCGGCTGCGGACGGACGACCGGAGTCCCACGGAGGTGGGGCTCGCGCTCGCGGCGAGCGTGCACGCGCCGGCCTGGTACGCGCCGGAGCTGGAGGCCGCGCTGACGTCGCTCACGCCGGAGTCCCTCACCCAGTCCGTGCAGGGCTGGTTGGGAGAGGACCGCCGCGTCCATCTGCTGTTCACCCCCAGCGTCGTTCCGCTCCGCTCCACGGCGGGCGCACGGATGCGGCGGAGATAACCCATGCATCGCCCTTTCTCCTGGAGGCCCGCGCTGCTCGGGTGGGTGCTGCTCGCCGCGTCCCCGGTGGGCGCGGCTTCACGCAAGCAGACCGCGTCCCCGCCCGCCGCCGCCGCGCCGGCCATCACCTCCGAGACGCTGCTGGATGGGACGGAGCTGCTGCTGGTGCCCCAGCCCGCGTCGGACACCGCGTCGTTGCGCGTGGTGGTGCGCTCCGGCGCCTCGCATGATCCGCCGGGCAAGGAGGGCCTGGCGCACCTGGTGGAGCACCTGGTGTTCCACGGCAGCCATGACCTGGCGGGCCCGGAGCTGCGCGCGCGCGTGGAGGCGGCCGGCGGCGTGCTGAATGCCCACACCCTGTCGAACGCCACCGTGTACATGCTGGATGCTCCCGCGAGCGCGTTCGTCCCGTTGGCCCGGGACATGCTGCGCATGGTGACCAGTCCCATGCTCCCCGGCGGCAAGCGGCTGGAGCGCGAGCTGGGCATCATCCAGACGGAGAGCACGTACCACTTCAAGGACTCGCTGCTGAGCAGCCAGATTGAAGGGGCCCTCTTCTCCAGCGTGTCCGCCGCCTACGCGCTCATCGGTTCGCGGGACTCGCGCGGCCGCATCACGCGCGAGGACGTGCTGAGGTTCTACGCTTCGGAGTACCTCACCTCCAACGTCTCGCTTGTCTTCACGGGCGCCGTGGGCGGAGACGACGCGCGTCGCCTGGTGGACGAGGGCTACCGGCTGGCGCCGGCCCTGGCGGAGGAGCAGGTGGCGCCCGCGCTGGAGGAGGCCCTCTTCCCGGTGGAGCAGGAAACACGGGCGGACAACACCTTCGTGACGCTGGGCTATGCGCTCCCCAAGGAGGCGAGGGCGACGTGCCGAGCGGTGGCGGCGCTGCTCGAGCTGCGGCTGCTGCTCGCGGTGCACGTCAAGGAGCCCATCGTCTCCGGCGTGGACGTGCGGTGCCTCACGCTGCGCGGCAACGACCTGCTCCTGGCGTTCGCGTACACGCGCTCCCTGGACGGCTCCCTCCTGCCGTCGCGGATGCAGGAGACCTTCGAGTCGTTGGCGAAGCGTCCGCCCTCCGCCGTCGAGCAGAAGCTGCTGGCCCAGCGGGGACGGCGCGAGGTGGACGGGCTGTCGAGCGCGGGCCCGGCGTTGGCGGATGCCCTGGCGGCGGAGGCCTCGGAGCCGCGCCGGGAGGGCGGCACGGACCTGGGATTCCTCCAGCCGCCGCCTCCGCTCACGCCCGCGGGAATCAAGGACTTCGTTCGCCGGTACTTCGTGGAGGAGCGCTCCGTGCGCATCGTGAGCACGCCGCTCTGAGCCTGGCTTTCAGCGCCGGTACAGCGTGCCGCCCTTCATCACCAGCCGCACCTGTCGCACGGCGCTGATGTCCTGCGTGGGGTCTCCCTCCACGGCGACCAGGTCCGCGAAGAGCCCGGCCTTCACCTGCCCGACGCGGTCCTCCCAATGCAGCATGCGCGCGTTGCCGGAGGTGGCCGCCAGGAGCGCCTGCGCGGGCGTCACGCCGCTGGCCACCAGCAGCTCCAGTTCGCGCGCGTTCTCCCCGTGCGTGAAGACGCCCGAGTCCCCACCCACGCACAGGGGCACGCCCGCCGCCAGCGCGGCCTTGAGGCCCTCGCGCTTCTTCTTCGAGGACTCGGGCTCCGGGTCCACGCCGCGCTTCCAGCCGCGGTACTGGAGCATGGCGTCGCCCGCCGCCAGCGTGGGGCACAGGAACACGCCCCGTTGGGCCATCAGCTTCCAGACCTCCGGCGTGCCGGCGTCGCCGTGCTCGATGCTCTCCGCGCCGGCGAGCACCGCGCGCTTCATGCCCTCCGGCGTGCTGGCGTGCACGGCCACCGGGCGCCCGCCGCTCCTCGCCGTCTCCACGATGAGGCGCATCTCCTCCTGGGAGAAGGTGGGGAGCGCCTCGCCGCGAGGGCCCCAGCGGTAGTCGCCGTAGACCTTGATCCAATCCGCGCCGAGCCCCATCTGCCCGCGCACCGCGCGCGTGAGGCCGTCCACGCCGTCCGCCTCCTCCGCGCCCTGGGGCACGGTCCATTCGGACGCGAAGCCCTTGGGGCCGTAGCTGCCGGTGGCCACCAGCGCGCGCGTGGTGACGACCATGCGCGGGCCCGGGATGATGCCCTGGTCGATGGCCTGCTTGAGGCCCACGTCCGCGTCCGCCGCGCCCTCCGTGCCCAGGTCGCGCGTGGTGGTGAAGCCCGCCATCAGCGTCGCCTTCGCGTGGTTGGTGGCCCGCGCCACGCGCAGCGCCAGGGACTCCTTGAGCACCTGGTCGTTCCAGGTCGCCTCGTTGTACGGATGCAGGAACAGGTGCGAGTGGCCCTCGATGAGGCCGGGCAGCAGCGTCGCGCCGGGCAGGTCGATGACCTCCGCCCCCTCCGGCGCCTTCACGCCCTGGGACGCTCCCACCGCGACGATGCGCTCGCCGGTGACGACCACCACCCAGCCCGTATGGGGCTTCGCGGCGGTGCCGTCGAAGACGCGCGCGGGGCGCAGCACGTAGGAACGGGCAGGGACCTGGGCCCGCGCGGACGCGGAGACGAGGACCCCGGACAGGACGGTGGCTAGGAGCAGGGCGCGCATGTGGGGGCGCAGTCTGCGCGCGTCGCACCGTCCGGGGCCATGGGTTGGTGGGGTAGGCCCCTCGGAGGGCTCATCTTCGTGTATGAGTCCCGGTGGGTTGGGTGCGTGCTTGGGGGGGCCGGCTTCCGGACGCTGCACCCTTCTTCAGGGGGATCTTCCATGAATCGACTGTTCGCGCTTGCCGTGCTGCTGTGCGTCGCCTGTGGCGACAAGACCGACCCGAAGTCTCCGGATGCGGGGACGGCGGGCCCGTCCGCCCTCATCGTCCACTCGGACTGGTGGGCCTTCGCCCGGCTCCTCCCCCAAATGGAGGACGTCACCGTCCTGCTGGGGGATGGCAGCCTCTTTCGTCAGCCCCTGGGCCGTGACGGCATCGCGCGGTTCGAGGGCGCGGCCACCACCCGCCCGCAGGACATCACCTTCGTCGTGAAGCTCGGAGACGAAGTGATGGTCAGCACGGCGCTGGGCGTGGAGGGCTCGGAGGTGTGGGTCCGCTCCATCCTGGGCTCACCCGAGGACCTCCCGTCATCCACCCGGCAGGCCACCCTCACCGGACGCGTGACGAACAACGGGTTCTCCTGGACGAATGTGTACGTGGTGGGAAAGGGCTTCACGGGCCACACGCTGGCCGAGTCGGATGGGAGCTTTCGCCTCGACGTGATGGGTGAAAACCCCGGCAAGGTGGCGCTGGTCGTCACCGACCGGTTCAACGCCCAGAAGGTGGGGCTGTTGCGGGACATCGCCGTGGGGGAGGGGCGGACGGTCGGGGACCTGGTCCTCCCCATGGACCACCCGGTGGACCAGCTGCTGTCTGTCGAGGTGCCGGAGGTCCAGCCCTATGCGCCGGTGGGAAACGTCTCCGCCTCCTTCCTGCTCGGGTCGGATGTCCTCTTCACGAGGACCACCTCCGGTGCCGAGCCCATCGAGCTCCCGGTCCTGGCCCGGACGCCGCCGTTCGACGCCGTGGAGGTCCGGCTGTCCGTGGCGGCGGGCAGCCCCGGCCAGCCCGGGACTGTGGTGGCGAATGCCTCGCCGGCTCCCCGGGGCGTCACGCGGTTGGCCCTGCCCGCGCCCATAACGCTCACCTCACCCACGCCGGGCACGGCGGAGGCGCCGGGTTCGGCGCAGCGCTCGGGCCTGACGGTGCGCTGGAGCGCTGACCCTGCCGCTCACAGCGTGATGGTGCGCCTGTTGCCCGTTGACTACGAGCAGCGGTTCTCCTGGGTCATCACCGCTCCCGCGACCCGGGACGGCTTCACCCTCTTCACCCTGCCAGAGGGCGTCGCACCCAGGACGCAACTGGGCGTGGGCCGCCACACCCTGGTGTGGGGCTCGAGCTTCCTGGGGACGGGCCGCGGCTACCAAAGCCTCTTCAAGGAGGCCCCTGCCGTGAACGGGCTGGACGCGTGGGAAACGCTCTCGCACAGCGAGCTCATCCTCCAGGACTGAAGCGCGCCCCTTCCGCGTGCTGGCGCCTTGCCGCTACGGCGCCAGCGCGCGGAACACCTTGGTGTCGCCGTCGTAGTTGCCGGGGTTCCAGTACACCTTGTCCGCGCCGTCCCGGCCGTCGATGTCCGCGAAGAAGAAGCCGGTGTTCTCCGAGTTGCTGAAGCCCGTGTTGTCCATCACCGGGCTGCCCGCGAAGTTGGTGCCGGTGCTCGGATAGATTTGCATCCGGCCCTCGCGGAAGCCCGGCCGCCAGAAGACCTTGTCCGCCTTGCCGTCGCCGTCCACGTCCGCGAAGTAGAAGCGGGACGTGTCCACGCCGCTGGTGCCTGACTCGTGCAGGAAGAACAGCGCGAACGCCCCCGCGCCGGTGGAGCGGTACACGCGCGTGCGGCCGCCTTCCTGGTCCGGATTCCAGAGGATGCGGTCCGCCTTGCCGTCGCCGTCCACGTCCGCGAAGGACACGCGGGTGCCAGCGCTCGTGTTCGCTCCCGTCGTGCTCGTCACCGCGGCGCCGAAGGACACCGTGCCGTTGCACTTCGACACGAAGGTGTCGAACGCGCCGGACCTCTGCGTGGGGTTCCAGCGCACCAGGTCCGCGCACCCGTCGCCGGTGATGTCCGCGAAGAAGAAGCGCGTGGCGTCGCTGGTGCTGGCCGCCTGGGTGACGGCCACGCGGTCGCCGAAGGTGCCGTCGCACTTCGCGGGGTAGATGCGCACCTCGCCGTCCCCCAGGTTGGGCCGCCAGAGGACCTTGTCCGCGCAGCCGTCGCCGGTGACGTCCGCGAAGAAGAAGCGCGTGGTGGCGACACCGCTCGTCGCGCCCGTGTTCTTCACCGCCGTGGCGAAGCCGCCGTCGCACTTCGACTTCGCCACCCACGTCTCGCCTTCGCCCACCGCGTAGTTCCAGCTGATGCGGTCCGCGCAGCCATCTCCGGTGACGTCCGCGAAGAACAGCTGCGTGCTGGTGGATGCGCCGTTGGGCGTGGGCGAAAGGGTGGAGCCCGCGGTGAAGATGGACGGGCGAAGGGTGGCGAGCACCGGGTAGTGGTCCGACGGCGTGAGGCCGCCGCTCTCCGTCCGGTCGATGGCGGGCGCGGACGAGGTGAGCGCGCCCCCGTTGTGGAAGATGTAGTCCAGCCGCTGGTACTTCGTGGACGTGGAGCCGCTCCACGCGTTGTTGAACGTGGCGTCATCCTCGCCCGTCACGCCGTCGAAGCGCGCGGTGCGGAACAGCCGGGCCCCGCCCTCCAGGTCCGCGATGGTGGTCTCCCCCGGCGTGGACTGGCCCTGCGCGTCGGAGTTGAAGTCCCCCATGGCGATGACCGGCAGGCCCCCGGGCTTCGTGGCCAGGAACGACGCCATCTGCTCGGCCTCCTTGAGCCGCCCCAGTGAGCACGCCGCCGCGTAGGCGAAGTGCGTGTTGGCCACGAAGTACACCTGGCCGGACGTCAGGTCGCGCAGGCCCACCCAGGCAATCCTCTTCCCCTCCGCGTGGCTGAAGCACGTGGCGCTGGAGGCGTAGGGATTCACGAGCGCCTCGTTGCCCTGGCCGACCTCGGGGGCCATCTCGAAGCGGTTCTTCTTGAAGAAGATGAGCTTCGGGCTGCCGCCGCCCGGGTTGTAGACGCCGTAGGGCTTGTCCGTGCCCGTGAGCCCCGCGATGAGGTCCGCGGGGATGCTGGGGCCGCCCGAGGGCGCCTGGGCCTCCTGCACGCCGACGATGTCCGCGTTGTTCGCGAGGATGCGCTGGAGGACCGCCGCCTTGCGGTTGGGCCACGCGCGCACGCCCGTGTCCAGGGGACCGCGCACGTTGTACGTCATCACCCGGAACGCCTTGTGCTCCGTCGTCGCCAACGCCCGTGACTGTCCGGGCAGCGCGTCAGGGGAGGTCTGCGCGCCTCCGTCCGGCCCACAGGCCAGCAACGGAGTGAACACCGAGAGCAGCGCGGCGGCGCGCGCGAGATGGGGACGGAAGCATCGCATTGCTGCGATTATACATGGAAAACGAGAAATAACATAAATTCCGTCCAGGCATGCTGGCGCGCCGTGGATGTCTCACGGCGCGCGAAGGCCGCGCCCGGCGTGGGGCGCCGGACGCGGCCTGGGCATGACTGCGATTGCGGGCTACTGGCGCACGACGCGCTTGAGCTTGAAGGGCGAGGGCGACTCGCTCATCGTGTAATAGGCCGTGCCGGTCGGGTCGTACTCGATGGCCTCGCCTTGTCCTTCCACGGTGTCCGTCAGGGAGACGGGCGTGGCGGCGAACGCGGTCTCGAAGGCCGCGCCGGTGGCGGCGCGGAACTCATACACCTTGCGGTAGGTGCGCAGCAGGAAGCGGTTGGCGCACGGGTGGATGGCGCCGGACGTGGCGGCGCCGTAGTTGGTGTCCGTGGTGGTGGGCAGCGGGAGGTTGGCCACGAACACGAGCGTGCTCATCGTTCCCGGCGTGGGGAGCGGCTGGGGGAACTTGTAGACCTTGCTCGCGCCCGAGTAGGACTTGGTGACGATGTAGATGTCGCCCGTGGTGGGGTGGACCATGATGGTCTCCGCGTCCTTGGGCGTGTCCGGGTACTGGAAGGGGAAGGCCTCGGCGGTGAGGTTTCCACTTGTCTGGCCCGCGCCGATGTCGGGCTCCGGGATGCGGTAGACGGCGAAGGTGGACGGCGGCGTGGGGAAGTTGGCGCTCGAGCGGCCGATGTCGCCCATGTAGATGCACTGGCCAGCGGGGCACGGGCCGGTGGCGACGTCCTCCCAGTCCGCGGGCGTCACGTTGGACACGGTGAAGGTGCCCTTCGTGCTCGCGTCCGCGGTGCTGATGGCGACGATGGCGGTGGTGTCCTCGTTGTGCGCGTAGAGGACGCCCGGCGTGAGGCGGCTGGCGGCGATGCCCGACGGCTCCACCAGCGCGGTGGCCGTCACGGTGCCCTGGGTGGTGTACGCGGTGGAGAAGGTGTCCCCCACGGAGCAGGAGGTGGAGGCGTTGGCCGCGCGCAGCGCCACCACCTGCGCGGTGTTCGTCTCCGCGTAGGGGGAGGAGCCGTTGAACGAGCCCTGCGCGCCCGCGGCACCCAGGTCCTTGTAGGCCACGTTGTAGATGACGCCCGTGGACGAGGACACGAGGCAGGTGTCCTCGGGCTCGGTGAAGCCCGCGGGCGGGACGATGGGGCTCTCCGGGCACGCGGCGCCGGTCCACAGCTGCGAGCCGAACCACACCGCGACGCCGTTGGCCGTGCTGGTGGAGAGGGCGGGCGTGTCGAAGCTGGCGGTGAGGCCGTTCTTCTGGCCCGTCTGCGCGTCGATGGGGTTGGCCGTGTCCACGCCGGAGAACGCGGAGATGCTGCCGGCCATGTAGCTGGCGATGTCGATGTTGAACGCGTACGTGGACGGCTCGGACGCGGTGGCGACCTTGTAGAAGATCCACGCCTTGAGCTGCGACGCGCTCTGGTCCGAGCGAACCAGTGTCCAGCCCGCGGGAGGCGTCGCCACCGCGGCCACGTTGTTGCGGTTGATGATGCGCGCCAGCAGCACGTCACCCACCGCCGTGCCCGTGGGCTTCGCGATGCTCAGCGACGTGCGCGTGCTGCCGCCCGCCGTGGCGCTGCTCCGGTACGCGATGTTGGACACCGCCTGCCGGGCGGTCGCGACCTCCTGCTCGGGGAGGGAGGAGGCGTCCTCCGTCAGCGGCCCGCAACTCGCGAGCGTGAGCAGCGATACCGAGCACAGCATGCGTGAAACATTCCGGTTGAAGAACGTCAAGGTCACTCCTGCCTGGGGGATGAGGCGAGTCGAGGCAGGAGGTTTTCGACAGGTCCCGGAAAGTGTTGCGGATTCCGTGCGCGGGCGGCCTCCGGTTTGACTGTGATTGCAATCTTCCGCGAGAGGCCTTTCCTCGCGTGCTCGGGTGTGGAAGAGGGGAGGGCATGAAGCGTCACGCCCCGGCCACCGAACGCAACCGCGAACCGCTCCTCGCCATCCTCCGGGAGGTGCTGCCCACGGAGGGCACGTTGCTGGAGGTGGCGAGCGGCACCGGCCAGCACGCGGCCTTCTTCGCGAAGGCGTTCCCGGGGCTGAACTGGCAGCCGACGGACGGCGACCCGTCGTCGCTGGAGAGCATCGACGCGTGGCGCGTGGAGGAAGGGCTGGCCAACGTCCTGCCCGCGCGTTTGCTGGACGCGAGCTCGGACGCATGGCCGGTGGAGCACGCGGACGCCGTGCTCTGCGTGAACATGATCCACATCTCGCCGTGGGCGGCCTGCCAGGGATTGATGCGGGGCGCGGCGCGGGTATTGCGTCCGGGCGGACGGCTGGTGCTGTACGGCCCCTACTTCGTGGAGGGGAAGGAGACCGCGCCGAGCAACCTCGCCTTCGACGAATCGCTCCGCGCGCGCGACCCGTCCTGGGGCGTGCGCGAGCTGGGCGCGGTGACCGCGGAGGCGGCGCGCCACGGGCTCCAGCGCGAGCGCGTGGTGGAGATGCCGAGCAACAACCTCACGGTGGTGTTCCGCCGGTAGGACTTCCGCCGGGACGGCGCTCGTCACGCCGTCCCGGCGCGTGGGCATGGGCTACATGCCGGGGCAGTTGCCGCCCTTCAGCTGGCGGGCGGTCTCGTGGACCTCGTCGATGAGCTGGCGCTGCTGCATGTGGTCCTGCGCGGAGTAGGTGATGGTGATGCCCTCCGGCGTGTCCGTTGCCACGGCCTTGGAGGGGACGCTGGGCGCCCCGGCCATGCCCTGGGCGCCACCTCCGCCGGTGCCGCTATCGTCGCGGCCATCCTGCATCTCCGTGGCGCTGTCGCCCAGGTCCTCCTCCTGCGCCAGGTCCAGGGGTGTCTCCGCGCTGGCGGTGCGCTTGGACTGCTCGTTCAGCATCCGTCGGGCGCGCGCTTGGAGGTCGGACACCTGCGACGGGTCGGACGTGGTGAACATGAGCGCCACGCCGTCGGACGTGTCCTGCGTCTGGACCTGCGCGCCCGGAACGGACATGGGGCAGCGCTGGTCTCCCGTGGACGACATCGCGGTGGCGGACATCGGCTCCTTGGACTCCTCCTTGTGCATCCCCTTCTTGGAACAACCCGCGGAGAAACAAAGCGCCGTGGTCGCGGCGAGCATCAGCGGCAGTCGGGACATGGGCATGGTGTGCCTCCTCTGTCGTGGGTTCGTCGTGCGGCAAGGTGGAGAGGCATCCCAGCCCTTGCAACACTTCCTCCACGCTGCCTTGCCTGAAGGCCCCACCCCGTGGATGGACAGCGCTATCGGGGAGCGGACACGCGGGGCCGGCTCACCACACGGCTTCGAGCTGGAGCATCACCCCGTGCTTCTCGTAGTTGCCGTTCGTGGCGTCATACGCGTGGCAGAGGTGCTCCGCGCCTTCGCACGCGGCGGGGTCGTCGTCCGTCAGTCGCGTGTCGATGTTGGAGCGGTTCACCAGCAACTCGTAGCGAGCGGTGAGCCGCAGGTGGCTCGACAGCCGGGCGCTCACGGAGGGGATGAGCACGAAGCGCGTGTCGTGGCGGCGGCGGACGTCCCACGTCTCGGTGTCTCCTCCGGCCGTCACGACGCGCAGGGCGTTGTCCTCCAGGTAGCGGCGCCACTCCACGTCCGCGTCCAGGCTGGCGGTGAGCCATGGCAGGGGTTGCCACCGGCTGGCCACGCCCACGGCGTGACCCGTGAAGCCGAACGGAATGACATACGTCTGCGACACGAGGGATGCATCCTCGCTGGTGAAGGATTGCTCCAGCGTGCCGATGCGGTCCTGCCGGTAGCGGTACCACGCGGTGATGCTCGCGGGCCCCAGGCGCCATTCCTGGGACAGCGTCGCGTCCAGACGTGGACCGGTGAGGTAGGCGAACTCCTCTCCAATTCCGTCCTTGCCGGCGGCGCCCAGGTCCAGCCGCGTGCTGGTGTGTTCGGTTTCGTCCCAGGCCAGCCACGCGGTGGCATTCACGGAGGCCTGGAGTCCCCGGAAGTCCGCCAGGCCGGTGAAGAAGATGTCTCCGCCCGCGAGGAACCCCACGCGCACCCGGTGCGCGGCCTCCCACTCCGCGGCCGCCGTCGCGCGGTGGAGCTGGAGCGAGTAGTCCCGGACGGAGGATTCAGAGTAGGCGCGCTGGCTGCCGCCGTAGGACAGGGCCGCGAAGAGCCGGTCGGACAGGCGGAAGCGCGCGGTGATGCCCACGCTGGCCTCCGCGAAGGGGCTCGCGGTCACCACGTCCGCGTTCGCGCCGGACACGTCGCGGGCCGCGACGCCTACCTGGAGCACGTTGCTGTCGAAGCCCGGCCCCACGGTCGCGGAGGCCCAGAGGGCCGGGCCGCTGGAGCGCAGTCCGTGGGAGAGCAGGTCCAGGTACTGATACGCCGTCGCGCGGTCCAGCGGGGTCAACGTCAGCGCGAGCGCCACGGTGAGGTCCTCGCGGGCCTCCGCGCGTGAGCCCATGCGCCAGGCCGACGCACCCGCCATGAGCCGGGCCCTGCCGGAGTCGGGCTGCCGCTCCGCCGCGCGCAGGAAGTGCGCACGGGCCTCGTCGAACCGGCCGGCGTCGAAGGACGCGAGTCCCTGACGGTAGGCCTCATCCCCTTCGTTCACGGCGGGCGAGACCAGGGCGCGCAGCTCCTCTACCTGCAGCGCCTCCGCCGTGGATGCACCCGGCGAGGCTCGCTCCGCCCATTGCGCGGCACGGTCCGGAGCGCCCGCGTCGAACGCGGCGAAGCCAGCGTTGATCCACGCCACGCGGGCGAGTGGGGCACCTTCACGGACGCGCGCGAAAGCCTCCTCCGCCTCCGCGAAGCGCCCCAGGGCGTAGAGGCATGCGCCCCGGTTGAAGTTCCAGGCGTCGGGCTCCGGAGCATCCGAAGCGTGCCCCGCGGCCTCCAGGGCCTCCAGCGCTTCCGCGGGACGGCCCAAGCGGAAGCGGGCCAGTCCCACGAGGTACAGCGAGGCGCCAGAAGGTGGGGCCTGGAGCGCCTGCTGTTCCGCCTCCGCGTACCGGCCCGCCGCAAAGGACTCGCGCGCGTCCTCCAACGGCTCCCCGGCCGCGAGCGCCACCAGGAGCAGCAGGCCCGTCCACACGCACCGCGACGTAGCGCATTCCCCGCACGGGTGCGAGGGCAGCGCACCGCGCCATCCGGCACGGGGAGAGAGCCCGGTGCACACCGACCCAGTCCGTGCTCACGGCGTCGCCAGGTCCTCTGACATGACTCCCGTCCAGATGGAGGCGAGTCGAGAACCCTGAGGGAACACGCCCCCTTGGCGGCGACCCGGACAAACCTGTCCGACAGTCGGACAGGTTTTGGACAACCGCGGCAGGGGGCCGCCGCTTCATCCGGGCTGCGGAAACCTGTCGGACAGTCGGACAGGTTTTGGAGATTCGAGGCGGGAACCCTCCTGCGCTGACGACCCCGCCTTCAGCGCCGCGGCGGCTGTTGGGGCTGCGCGGGAGGCTGCTGATTGGGCGGCGGTGGTGCTCCGTCGGTCCTCGGGGACGGCGAGCGCATGCGGCCCTCGTCCCCTGGCGGGCGCGATCCGTTGGGCCGGCCGTCCTGTCCCGGTCCACCCGAAGGGCCACGCGCGTCCGGACCCGGAGGGGGACGGGCCGTGTCGCCCCGGGGCGGTGGGGGAGGGCGCTCCGCGTTCCTGCGCCCCAGGATGGTGTCCACCTGTTCTCCCGGCGCGATGACGTCCACCGTGTGCGAACTGCGCACGTGCGCCTGCTGCGCTCCGGACGGTGGGGGCGGTACGGGGGCCTCGGGCGGCCTCGCGGCCTCCGTTGGCGGTGGGGCCGGTGTCTGCTGGGCGTGCGCGGCCCCGCCTCCCAGCCACAGGAGGACGGCGAGCGCCGGTGTCGAGAACCCCGTCTTCATCCGCCCGTGACCTCCAGCACCACGTCGTGCTCGATGCGCTGGTCGCCCGCACGCGCCAGCGCCGTCACCAGATAACGCCCCGGCCGCTGGCCTCGCACCGCGATGGGAATCACGTTGCTGCCCGCGCTCAGGGGCTGCGTCCACTGGTAGGAGCGCAGCGGCAATTCCTCTCCGTCCGCCCAGAAGGACAGCCCCTCCGGCAGGCTCACCTGGAAGTCCGCCTGCTCCACGGCCACGTCCGCCGTGAAGTCCAACTTGATGACCGCCACCTTGCTCACCGGCACCTGCGTGCCGGGCCGCTCGAGCTCCGCCATTCCCGGGGCTTCCGTCTCCGGGACTCCAGGCGTGCCTCGCACCGCGCCCAGCACCAGGAAGGTGGCCACGCCCATGGCGATGCCCACCGCCGGCCACAACACCGGCGCTCGGCGGCGCCAGAAGTCCCGCACCGCATCCCACCCCGACGCCGGTGTGGGAGGTCCGGCCTCCACGAGCCGCCGGTGGAGCAGGGCCTGGAAGTCGGGTCCGGGCGCGTCGTCCCGCAGCGCCGCCAGACGCTCGCGCAGCGCGCGGTCCTCGCTGTCCTCGGGCTCACTCATTTCCTGCTCCTCGCAACATGCGACGAAATGTCCTGCCCGGATGTTCCCACCGGTGCGTCATCTTCCGGGCCGCCGGGGCCCTGGCCCCCCGCCAGCAGGGCCTTCAGGTGCGCCCGGCCCCGCGACAGGCGCGACTTCACCGTGCCCACGGGCACCCCTTCGATGTCCGCCACCTCTTCATAGCTGTGGCCCTCCACGTCGAAGAGCACCACCGCCGTGCGGAACTCCGGCGGCAACCCCCGGAGCGCCCGCCACAGCCGTTCCCGCTCCTGGGCGCGCATCATTCCTTCATCCGCGGACTCGGCGTCCGACGCCGCCTTCGTGTGCTCCTGCTCCAGCGGTTCTTCTTGGGAGCGCTCGCGGCCGGCGCGGCTGCGGGTGGCGTCATAGAAGGCGTTGCGCACCACCGAATAGAGCCACGTCTGGAACGCGGACTGGAAGCGGAACGAGCGCAGGTTCTTGTAGACCTTCACCAGTGCTTCCTGCGCCAGGTCATCCACGTCCGAGTCCGACGCGGCGAAGGCCCGCGCGAAGCGGCGCACGCGCGGCAGGTGCGAGGACACGAGCATCTCAAAGGCACGCACGCTGCCGTCCTGGGCTTCGAGGATGAGTGCGCGCAGCTCGTCGTTCACGGTCGGCGGCACTCTATCCGGCCTCGCTGCACGCTCAAAAAGCCGCGGGAAAATCCCCGCCGGGAACACGGCGGAAATTCATTTCGTCTCATGGGGGCGGACGGACAGCGGCCGGGCACCGGATGACAAGGGAGCACGCACTCATGAGGCACTGGAACAGGGGCAGTCAGTGGCTGGGAGCAGTGGCGCTGGTGGTGGGCACCATGACGGTCGGTTGCGGCGGCGGGTCGCAGAGCTCGACCACGGATGCCACGTCGGATGTGTCCCAGGCGGTGGAGGCCACGTCGGACTCGAGCGACGCGGTGGAGGTGTCCAGCCTCTTGCACGGCCTGGACAAGCTGCGCCCCCAGGCCATTGAAGGCTTTCACTGTGACGCGAGCCCCGACATCACCACCGTGGAGGTGTGTGGCAAGACGCTGCCCGCCACCGTGCACCTGGAGTGGACGGACTGCGCGCCCCCCACACGCCCCGAGGGTCCCGGCCGTGGCGGCGGCCAGCCCCCCGGCGGTGGCGGTGGTGGCGGCCAGCCTCCGGGCGGCGGTGAGCAACCTCCTCCCCCGCAGGGCGGCGAGGGCTCGCAGGTGCGCGGCCAGTCCTTCGACGGTGGAAACGGCGGCGGCAAGCCGGGCGGCAAGGGCCCCGGCGGCCCCACCAGCGGCACTGTGGACATCGTGAACGCGTACGAAGCCTCCGAGGACTGCACGGGCGCGGTGACGCAAAGCCAGACCGTCACCTTCGAGGTCTCCGGCACCAACTCCGACGGCGAGGTCTCCACCGTGAAGGGCACCACTGCCTCCACGGCGGACCTGGTGGACGGCGCTCCGCCCCAGCGCAAGAGCACGCAGGCGGACGTGACGCGCACGCGCACGGATGCCACGGGCACGGTGGTGCAGTCGGTGCGGCTGGAGGGCTCGCTGTCCGTCGCGTTCTCCACGGACACGCCGCCGGTGCGCACCATCGACGGCGCGTACACGGAGACCTCGCTCGACGGTTCGCAGGGCACCGTGACGCTGGCGGGCATCGTCCGGCCGTCGCGCGAGGTGTGCCCCTGGCCCACGAGCGGCACGCTCACGCGCACCACCGCGGACGGCGCCAGCCACGTGCTCTCCTTCGGTCCGGAGTGCGGCGACGGCACGCTCGACGGCGCGGAGCTGAGCCTGCCCGACCGCTGCGAGCGCGGCGGCGGCCGCCACTAGCCTCACGAGGCGTCGCGGTCCGGGGGCGCACTCCCAACCCCCTCCCCCGAC
>NZ_RAWF01000214.1:0-17440 GCF_003612075.1 Corallococcus sp. CA041A | reverse complement strand
GGGCGGGGCCGGCCGGGGTTCCGGTGCCCGGGCAGAAGGCTCTGGGGGAAGGGACGGATCCATGGTCTTGGGCTCCTCGCGCTCCTTCCAAGCTGGGGCTGGCGCCTTCTGGACGTACACCGTCAGGGGAGCAGGGACCCCGCGAGCCTGCCCGTGCGCAGCCGCCGCGAGGACGGCATGTACCACCTGGAGCTGCTCTTCCCGGAGGCGCGCCGCCTGCCCCTGCCCGGAGCTCTTGCGCACTCCGCCGCCGGCCCCAACGTTCCACGCAAGGGGCGCGCCCTCGCGGGCAGCGGGGCAGGAAGCCCCTTGGGGGGGCGTCATGGCCATCGTCGTCGGCACGGATTTCTCCGACCATGCCCGGGAGGCCGTCCGCGTCGCGGCAGCCATCGCGGAGCGGACGGGCACGCCGCTGGTGCTCGTGCACGCCGCGGAGCCCGGCATGCTCCGGCGCGACTGGCCGTCCGAGCACGGCAGCACCATCACGGAGCTCGAGAAGCGGCTCGCAGCCGAGGCCGACAGGTTGAGCCATCCAGGGCTGTCCGTGGAGCCCCAGGTGCTGCTGGGCATGCCGGACGAGGCGCTGGTCGAGCACGCCGCGAAGCTCCAGGCGCGGATGCTCATCACGTCGGCCCTGGGCTGGCGGTCGGAGAAGCGCTGGCGGCTGGGCGGCATCCCGGCGCGCATCGCGCAGCTGTCGCGCTGCCCCTTCCTGATGGTCCGTCTGTCCGAGCCGTTCCTGGACTGGTGCCAGGCGAAGCGCCCGCTGCGGGTCGTCGTGGGCGATGACTTCTCGGACAGCGCGGAGGTCGCGCTGCGCTGGCTTCCGGAGCTGCGCCGGGTGGGGCCAGTCGAGCTGACGGTCTCCCACGTCTACAGCACGGCCACGGAGTACGGACGGCTGGGGCTGTACCATGCGAACCCGGGGCCCGAGGGCGTCGAGGCCATCCTCGAGCGGGACCTGCGGGAGCGCCTGTCGCGCATCGGTGAGCCCCGTGCGGAGGTCCGGATGTCCTCGGACCACGGAAACGTGGCGGAGCCGCTCGCAAGGCTCGCGGAGGCGGCGCGGGCGGACCTCCTCCTCCTGGGCAGCCACCAGCGACGGGGACTGCGGCGCGTGCGGCATGGCTCGGTGTCGCTCTCCTCCCTCCAACTCGCCCCGGTGGCGGCGGTCGCCTGCGTCCCGTCCTGCTCGGCGCGGGAGGCCGAAGCGCCCGTGGGCATCCCGTCCATCCAGCGCGTCCTCGTCTCGACGGACTTCTCGCCGCTGGCGAACCGGGCCATCCCCCACGCCCTGTCGCTCCTGCCCCGGGGCGGAGAGCTCATCCTGGCGTATGTCATCGAGTCGCCGGTCCCCATCGTCTACGCGGACTTCTGGCCCGCGGTGGCCCTGAGCGGGAACGATGACGACGAGCCCGAGCTGCGGCGCCAGCTGGAGGCGCTGGTCCCCAGCGACGCGGCCGGCCGGGGCATCACCGTCCGGATGGAGCTGCTGCCCGGGGTTCACGCCGCGCAGGCGCTCTGCCAGGCGGCGGAGCGGTGCGGGGCGGACATCTTCTGCATCAGCTCGCACGGGCGCACGGGGGTTCGCCGCGCGGTGCTTGGATCCGTGGCCCAGGAGGTGGTGGCTCGCAGCCGCCGGCCCGTGCTGGTGGTCAAGCACCCCGTGCCGCCGTGACGGTGACGCCATGCTGAAGCCCTTCGAGGTGCATGTGCAGGCCAGCTCGCTGGAGTGCTTCCGGCCGAGGCTCACGGGGTCGGAGTGGGAGGCGCTCCAGGCGAACGCGGAGCAGGCCCGCGAGCGCATGGCGGGCCGCACCTTCTGGAATGTGAACTCCACCGCCCGGGGTGGAGGCGTGGCGGAGCTGCTGCCCCGGATGCTCGCCTACGCACGCGGGGCGGGCGTGGACACGCGCTGGATGGTGGTGCAGGGCACGCCCGCCTTCTTCCGCGTCACCAAGCGGCTGCACCACGCGCTGCATGGCTCTCCAGGGGACGGCTCGGCCCTGGGGCCCGCCGAGCGCGCCTGCTACGCCGAGGTGCTCCGCGACAACGCGGAGGAGCTGCTCGTCCTGGTGCGGCCGGGGGACGTGGTGCTGCTGCACGACCCCCAGACCGCTGGGCTGGCCCCGACGCTTGCCGCGGCGGGCGCGCGCGTGGTCTGGCGCTGCCACATCGGGAGTGACACGCCCGACGCGGAGGTGGCGCGGGCGTGGGCGTTCCTCGCGCCGGACCTGGCCGCCGCTCGGCTCGCGGTCTTCTCCCGGGCCGCCTACGTGCCGCCCCTGCTCGCGGACCGGTCCATCGTCATCCCGCCCTCCATCGACATCTTCGCGGTGAAGAACCAGCCCATGGCGCCGGAGGTGGCGCACGCCATCCTGGGGCACACGGGGCTCGTGGAGCTGGCGCCGGACGCGCCCGAGCCCGTCTTCACCCGGATGGACGGGGTCCCGGCCCGCGTGTCGCGCGGGGCGGACATCGTGCGGCTGGGCGCGGCGCCCGCTCCCGGGACGCCGCTCGTGGTGCAGGTCTCCCGGTGGGACCCCCTGAAGGACCCAGCGGGGGTTCTGCGGGGCTTCGCGCTGCTCCTGCGGGAGTCGCCCGGCCTGCGCGCGGAGCTGGTCCTGGCCGGGCCTTCGGTGACGTCCGTCGCGGATGACCCGGAGGCGGCGGCGACGCTCGAGGCCGTCATCGCCGCGTGGCACGAGCAGCCGCACTTCCTGCGCCAGCGCGTCCACCTGGCGTGCCTGCCCATGGTGGACCCGGAGGAGAACGCCGCCATCGTCAACGCGCTCCAGCGCCACGCGGCGGTGGTGGTGCAGAAGAGCCTGCGGGAGGGCTTCGGGCTCACCATCACGGAGGCCATGTGGAAGTCCCGGCCCGTGGTGGCGAGCGCGGTGGGCGGCCTCCAGGACCAGGTCCGCCACGAGGTGGACGGCCTGCTCGTGCGTGACCCCGAGGACCTGGCCGGGTTCGCCGCCGCGGTGCGAAGGCTGCTGGACGATCCCGTCCTCGCGGCCCGCCTGGGGACCCAGGCGCACGAACATGTCCGCACCCGCTTCACCGCCGCCCGCCACCTCACCGACTTCGTGGCCCTGCTCCAGGAACTGGACGTGCGCGCGGAGGCGAGCGATTGACGCCGGACACCTTCAGGAGGCGCTCACGCTCCGGCCCACCTCCCGCCGCCGCGAGCGCAGCCACTTCTCCAGGCCCACGACGGGCAGCACGCAGGCGCCCACCAGCACCGACCGCGCGATGTCCCCCAGCGACAGCGGCGCGGAGCCGAAGAGGCGCTGGAAGAAGGGCACGTACATGAACGCGGCCTGGAGCAGCACCAGCGCGGCGATGCCCACGAACACGGTGGGGTTGCTCGCGAAGCCCACCTCGCGCGTGGAGCCCGTCAACGTGCGGCACAGCCACAGGTAGAAGATTTGAAAGCTGACCACGGTGTTGACGGCCATGGTGCGCGCCTCGGCCAGGGCCCAGGCGTTGGGGACGCCGTGGTTGCCGCCCTGGCGCGCGAACTCCCAGAGGAACAGGCCGATGGCGCCCGCCGCCATCAACAGCGCGACGAGCCCGGTGCGCATCACCACGAAGTGGCTCAGGACGGGTGTGTCCGGCGAGCGGGGTGGACGGCGCATGACGTGGCGCTCCTTCGCCTCGAAGGCCAGCGGGAGCGCCAGGGTGACGGTGGCCACCAGGTTGATCCACAACAGCTGCGTGGGGCGCATGGCCAGCAGCGGTTCGCGCACGCCACCGGACTCCTGCAAGGGGAAGAACGTCACGCCCAGCATGAGGATGAGGGCGAGCCCCAGGTTGGTGGGCAGCACGAAGGCGAGCGACTTGACCAGGTTGTCATAGACGCGGCGCCCCTCCTCGACGGCGGCGACGATGGTGGCGAAGTTGTCGTCCGTCAGCACCAGGTCCGCGGCCTCGCGGGACACGGCCGTGCCGGTGATGCCCATGGCCACGCCGATGTCCGCCTGCTTGAGCGCGGGCGCGTCGTTGACGCCGTCGCCCGTCATCGCCACCACGTGCCGCTGCGTCTGGAGCGCGCGCACCAGCCGCAGCTTGTGTTCGGGGGCCAGGCGCGCGAACACGTTCGTGTCCTTCACCGCCACGGCCAGCTCCGCGTCGCTCATGCCGGACAGTCGCGCGCCGGTGAGGCTCGGATGTCCTGGAGCGTGAAGCCCCAGTTGAAGGCCGATGGCCTCCGCCGTGCCCGGATGGTCACCTGTCATCATCTTCACGCGGATGCCTGCGGCGTGGCAGGCCTTCACGGAGGCCACGGCCTCCTCGCGGGGCGGGTCGATCATCCCCTGCAGGCCCAGCAGCGCGAAGCCGTCCTCCACGTCCTGGGGCCGCAGCGCGTCCGCGCGGGACATGCGCTTGCGCGCGAAGGCGAGCACGCGCAGCCCCTGCCTCGCCATGCGCTCCACCTCCGCCAGCACGACGTCCCGGTCCGTCTCCGGTCCGCAGCGGTGCAGCACGACTTCCGGGGCGCCTTTCATGAAGAGCTCGGAGTGCTCCGGGTCGCCCGCGTGGAGCGCGGCCATGAACTGGTGCTCGGATTCGAAGGGGATGGCGTCCAGGCGGGGATGGCGCTCGCGCAGCTCCGTCACGCCCAGGCCCGCCTTCTTCGCGGCGAAGAGCAGCGCGCCTTCCGTGGGGTCGCCCGTCATGCCCCAGCGTCCCTCCCGGGGTTGGAGGTCGGCCTCGTTGCAGAGCACGCCCGCGACGAGCAGCGTGCGCACGTCGTCGGGCGGCACGTCCAGGGGGCGCCCCGCGCGAAGCAGATCTCCCAGGGGGGAGTGGCCCACGCCGGTGAGCGCGTAGTGCCCGCGCCAGGTCCACAGCGCCTGCACGGTCATCTCGTTGCGGGTGAGGGTGCCGGTCTTGTCCGTGCAGATGACGGTCGTGCTGCCGAGGGTCTCCACGGCGGGCAGCTTGCGGATGACGGCGCGGCGGGACGCCATGCGCTGCACGCCAATGGCCAGGGCGATGGTGACGATGGCGGGCAGGCCCTCCGGGATGGCGGCCACCGCCAGGGTGATGGCCACCAGGACGGCGTCGCTGAAGGCATACCCCCGGAACATGCCCACCCCGAGCAGCACGGCGGACAGCACGACGATGCCCGCGCTGATGACGCGGCCCAGCCGGGCCAGCTCCCGCGTGAGCGGAGTGCTGAGGTCCGCGGCCTGCTCCATCAAATGGGAGATGCGGCCCAGCTCCGTGGCGCTGCCCGTGGCGACGACGACGGCGGTGGACGTGCCGGACGTCACCAGCGTGCCACCGAAGGCAAGGCTCGCCCGGTCCCCCAGCTCCGCGTCCTCGGACACGGCCGTGACGTGCTTGCTCGACGGGACGGACTCGCCGGTGAGCGCGGCCTCCTCCACCTGGAAGTTGCGCGAGCGCAAGAGGCGCAGGTCCGCGGGCACGCGGTCTCCGGACGCGAGTTGCACGACGTCACCGGGAACGAGCTCCGCCGCGGGCCGCGCCAGCAGGTGTCCGTCGCGCAGCACCTGCGCGGTCTCCGGCACCATGTGGTTGAGTGCCTCGATGGCCCGGCCCGCGCGGTACTCCTGCACGAAGCCGATGAGGGTGTTGAGGACCACGACAGCGGCCACGACGAGCCCGTCGGTCACCTTGCCCAGCAGGATGGCCAGGCCCGCGGAAGCGATGAGGACCCAGATGAGCGGGCTGTCGATCTGCCGCCACAAGAGCTTCCACGCGCTGTCCGGCCGCGAGCGCTCCAGCACATTGGGACCATGGCGCGCGAGCCGTTCCCGGGCCGCTTCCTCCGTCAGCCCCTGGGGCGCGCTGGAGAGCCGTTCCAGCACGGCGTCCGGGAGGAGCGCATGCCAGGGGACGGGAGGCGCGTCGGGGGCGCGAAGCCCTGCCTGCTTCCTTGGCTGTGATGGCTCCTGCATGGCGTGCCTCCCCTGGGGAAGCTGGCCACGGGCAGGGCTGCCCGTCAGCGGGAGGCGAGCAACTGGGCGGTGCACCCGCTTCAGGTTGGAGGCAGGCCCGTCACGCGCTCGAACGACACCCCCAGGTTTCCGACCGCTTCAAGGGCGTTCTTGACGTCTTCCGAGACAATGAACGCAACCTTGAACTTCTTCAGCCGGAAGACCTGGGCGCCCTCGGTCTTCGAGGGGTCGATTCGCAGTCCGTAGACCCAGTTGTACTCCCCTTCAAATTCAGGAGGATGGGCGTCCTCGTCGTAGCGATGCACCTCCCGGCACCGTGCCTCGTCGATGCAATCGATCACCTTGGTGGCATTGACGACGAAGAACGGGTCGGCATCTCCCTCAATGGACACCGGGAAAAGCTGCACGTCACCGGGAGCCAGTGTTTTGAAGACGCTCGCAACGGCTTCGCTGACGATGGGCGTTTCTTCAATCGAAGAGAATACAAAGTCTCGCTTGGTGCCAGGATGGGCGACCTGTGCCTTGAGGGGGCCAGGGGCGGGGAGGGTGCGACCATCTACAAACATCCAAGGCTCGTCAAAAGCCTCGCCTGAGTACCGTGTCGGCGTATCAAGGAGCCAATGCGGCACATCGGCAAGTCGCACCCAATAAAAATACCGTTCCATCTCAGCCCTCCCCCTTCACAATGAGACGCCGCAAAGGAGAGTCCGACGTCAGAAGCTCATTGGCTATCTTCGCAAGCTCCTCCATCAAGCTGGCCCGACAGGTCTCAGTCGTCCGGCATCGCGAAACAGAACGATTAAGGCGCTGAAGCACCTCCGTATGGTAGCGCTCGGGGTGCGGCCCTTCATGACCATTGAGTCGTACCTTGTTTGCAGCATCTTCGATGGTCATTCCGGCCTTCTTGAAGACCTTCTCGCATTTCGGCGTCCAAGGACCGCCGGCAGCATCGGAGATGAGGTTCTTGTTCGTGCAGATGTGATGAACAGGCCCCTTCTCGTCACCGGGAAACCGCCCCTCTCCGTACATCGCCAGTGCCGCCACAGCTCCCGGAGCCAGCGCCACGTTGAGCACACCGGCAGCAGGCAAGGAGATGGAGCCCACTCCGCCGTTCATAGCCGACGCGAGCCCGAATCCACCTTCGGCCTGCGCGCGAAGTGCAGCCTGGGAGAAGCCCGGGAGCCTGGGCCCCTGGGCCGCCATCGCGTTCTTCCCACCGAGGGCCGCGGTGACGAGCAGCACCAGGACGCGCGTCCCGTTGGTCCCGAGCACCTTGCCGAAGCGATGTCCGATGTCCTGCAACTCGATGACGCTCGTTGCTGTCTCCGCTTCGTCCCACAGGTGCACGAAGCCCCGGCCCATCTCCCAGACGGGCACGATGCCCAGGTAGGCCACCATCGCCGCCGTCAGTGCCACCGCGAGCACCTTGGTGACGGGCTCGGGCAGCGTCATCGTGAGGAGCACGGTCAGGGCGGCCGAGGTCACCAGGGCCTTGAGCGCCACCGGATTGAGCACCTTGCCGACCTCGGCCTCGACGCTCTCCCACACCGTGTCGAGCGCGAACGAGAGCGCCATCACCGTCCGGTCCTTGCGCGAGAACGTCAGCCCCGTCCCGCCCACCAGGGTCAAGCAGTCGTCCCCGTCAGGGCAGAGGCGCGCGTACAGCGATTCAGGTGAGCTGCCCGAGCCAGGGTCCGCGAGTCCCTTCGCGGACGCGAGCAGGGCCCTGGACCGCACCCACCCTCGCTGGTCGGCCGCATCCGTCTCGCGGAAGGCAACGTCCATTCGCATGTCCAGGAGGAGCTGCGTGAGGGCCGCCTTGAACGCGTCCTCACCCACCTGGACCGGATCCACCTCCAGGGACTCGTGCACCACCTGCCTGCCGTCTCCAACATCCACGTGGACAACGCGAGTGGTCGCACACCCTCCCACGAGGAACAATAACGCGACAGCTCCCATCCATCGCACGAACACCTCCGAAGCCGAACCGCCTGGAAATCAAGAGGCCCGGCACTCTCACCAAGAGCACGCCCAATCCGTCTACGTGAAAGGGCCAGGTCATCACGACGTTGAGCTTCTGGCAGCCCGTGGATCCGGGCAAGACGAAGAACATTGGTTGGGAGGGGGCCTCGAACCGCTCACCGTGGCCGGCAACAAGGTCATCCTGGAGCCCATCCAGGACCTCACCAGCGATGAAGGGCGCCCGCTGGTCGTGATGCTGACGGATGGCACCGGAGTTCTGTTGCTGACTGGAGGCCGAGGTGCGGCGAGACGAGAACATCACTCGAATCGCCACCTCGGCTCTCGGCATCGACCGTCAGTGAGACTCAATCGCCCCTGTCACTCGCTCGAACGACACGCCCAGGTTTCCGACCTGCTCGAGTGCATTCTTGACTTCCTCTGAGACAATGAACGCGGTCTTGAACCTCTTCGGCCTGAAGACATGCGCTCCTTCGGTGTTCGCGGGATCGATTCGCAGTCCGTAGATCCAGTTGTACTCCCCCGGGTAGTCAGGGGAGGGGTCGTTCTCGTCGTAGTGATGCACCTCCCGGCACCGTGCCTCGTCGATGCAATCAATCACCTTGGTGGCATTGACGACGAAGAACGGGTCGGCCTCTCCCTCAATTGACACCGGAAAAATTTGCACGTCGCCGGGTGCGAGAGTCCTGAAGATAGTTGCGACCGCTTCGCTGACGATGGGCGCTTTCTCTATTACGGAGAAGACAAATGCTCGACTGATACCTGGGTGTGAGATTTGGGCCTTGAGGGGACCAGGGTCTGAAAGGACGCGACCATCCGCGAACATCCAAGGCTCTTCAAATGCCCCTCCAGCGTCTCGTGTCGGTGTGTCAATGAGCCACTGGGGCACATCGTCCATTTCAACCCAATAGAATTGACGCTCCATCTTACTCTCCTCCCTTCACAATGAGTCGTCGTAACGGCGAACCCTGCGTCGTGAGTTCGACGGCTATTTCCGCTAGCTCCTTCTTCAAATTGGCCCGACAGGTTTCAGTTGTCCTACAGCGGCTGACGGCATCTTGTAGCCGACTCAAGACCTTCTTGTGATACAGCGCAGGGTGTGGCCCTTCATGACCATTGAGCCGCACTTTGTTGGCCGCATCTTCCAGCGTCAGGCCTGCCTTCTTGAAAATCCTCTCACATAGCGGTGTCCAAGGGCCGCCTGTGGCAGTTGAAACCAGGTTCTTGTTAGTGCAGATGTGATGGACCGGGCCCTCGGCGTCACCCGGAATGCCGTTCGAGGACAGCGCGACGGCCGCGGTCGCTCCCGGAGCCAGCGCCACGTTGAGCACACCGGCAGCAGGCAAGGAGATGGAGCCCACTCCGCCGTTCATAGCCGACGCGAGCCCGAATCCACCTTCGGCCTGCGCGCGAAGTGCGGCCTGGGAGAAGCCCGGGAGCCTGGGCCCCTGGGCCGCCATCGCGTTCTTCCCACCGAGGGCCGCGGTGACGAGCAGCACCAGGACGCGCGTCCCGTTGGTCCCGAGCACCTTGCCGAAGCGATGTCCGATGTCCTGCAACTCGATGACGCTCGTTGCTGTCTCCGCTTCGTCCCACAGGTGCACGAAGCCCCGGCCCATCTCCCAGACGGGCACGATGCCCAGGTAGGCCACCATCGCCGCCGTCAGTGCCACCGCGAGCACCTTGGTGACGGGCTCGGGCAGCGTCATCGTGAGGAGCACGGTCAGGGCGGCCGAGGTCACCAGGGCCTTGAGCGCCACCGGATTGAGCACCTTGCCGACCTCGGCCTCGACGCTCTCCCACACCGTGTCGAGCGCGAACGAGAGCGCCATCACCGTCCGGTCCTTGCGCGAGAACGTCAGCCCCGTCCCGCCCACCAGGGTCAAGCAGTCGTCCCCGTCAGGGCAGAGGCGCGCGTACAGCGATTCAGGTGAGCTGCCCGAGCCAGGGTCCGCGAGTCCCTTCGCGGACGCGAGCAGGGCCCTGGACCGCACCCACCCTCGCTGGTCGGCCGCATCCGTCTCGCGGAAGGCAACGTCCATTCGCATGTCCAGGAGGAGCTGCGTGAGGGCCGCCTTGAACGCGTCCTCACCCACCTGGACCGGATCCACCTCCAGGGACTCGTGCACCACCTGCCTGCCGTCTCCAACATCCACGTGGACAACGCGAGCGGTCGCACACCCCTCCATCAAAAGCAATAGCGCGATAAACCACACCAATCGCATGGATTTCCCCGAGGCTGGGCCCACTTCACATCCATGGGCGGTTTGGTGGGCAGCCGTAGGTTGGCTGCCGGACTGCCATCCTGGTACGTTGTCCATTCTATGCGACCTGGCCAATTCGCAAGAACCATCCTGCTGGGCGTACTTCTGACCGCTGCGACCACCAAGGCAAGCGACAGGTGCGACCGCCCCCAGCAGCGGTCCATCTCCCTTTCCGAGCACCCCTCCAATGGCACGCACTCCGTCTACGTGAAGGGCCAGGTCATCACGACGTTGCGCTTCGAGCAGCCCGTGGACCCGAGCAAGACGAAGCTCATTGGCTGGGAGGGGCGCCTCGAGCCGCTCACCGTGGTCGGCAACAAGGTCATCCTGGAGCCCATCCGGGATCTCAACCGGGACGAAGGGCTGCCCCTGGTCGTGACGCTGACGGACGGCACCGAGGTCCCACTTCTCGTGCGACCGCCCTGGCCGAAGAAGGACAACGACTGGGCCCCGATTCACGACCAGCAGATCGACGTGTTCAAGAACCGGGACAGCTACGCCTCGATGCACGCGTCGTTGATGGATGCGCTCGCGCAAAACAACGCCCTGACCGAGGAAAACGAGCGCTATCGCAAGGAGGAGAACTCCATCGATCATGCCTACGCGACGCTTCTGGCGAATGGGCAGGCGAAGAAGACGCCGTTTCGATTCGTGGCCTCCGCCCGCCCAAAGGATCCAGACATGGAAATGGTCGTTGAGGTCTACTCAGGCCAAGGCAAGGCGGCAGCCGTCATTTACATGACGAACACTGGCTACGCCGACACATGGGAGTTCGCGGACGCCTACCTGACGCGCGACATGACGCGTCACACGAAGCAGTCCTTCGCGCTTCGGATGACCCGTTCCGCGATTGCTCCAGGGCAGTCAGGAGCCATCGCCGTCGTGGCGGACAAGCGTGCCTTCGAGAAGAACGGGCAGCTCGTGGATCTGGCCCTTCAGATTTTCCGATCTGACGGCAACCAGCAGGTCTTGGTGAGGATGGATCGCACCCTGATTCGGCAGTAGAATTTCCGATCATGCCCACCAGCCGAGCTCTACTGCTCTCCTCTGTCGTCCTACTTGCCACGTCCGTGGCATGCACCACGGCCGGTGGAGTTTCATTACGCTCGGACGGCTCGCCTGGATCGCAAGAGTGTCCGGAGAAGGCGCTCGAAGCCATGCGATACCTGAAGCTGCATGTGGGGGACGCCGCGCTCGTGGAACTGGACGCGAACCAGATGAGATCACGCCGCATCACCCTCTACGATGGCGAGATCGAGAGCGTCCTCATGCGCGATCTGGGCCCGCTGGAGACGACAACCCGGCTGTACGGACAGGTCTGGACGAGCGGGCCGCAGGCCGTCGTCCGGTACTACAAGGCCCACCCTCCAGACGGCGACGAGGTGCCCATCTGCGCGGTGGCACGGCTGAGCGAGGACCAGATGCGGAAGCGGCCCGAGTCAAAGTCCGGCACGGCCATTCTCGATGGCTCCATGGCGTCTGCCGTCGTGGTCAATGCGTTCCGGTGACACCTCCGCCAGGGGGGCTTCAATCCTGGCGCGTACCGCGTCGTCTCGGGCTGCGACATGGCGCGGTGCCTCGCCGGGTCCTCCGCTGTCCGACAGGTAGAGCACGCGCTCGTTTGGAGGCAGGGAGGGAGCAGATCCTCCCACCCCTCGGGACACTCCCTCCGCCTGTCCGCCAGGACACCTCCAGGCGCGACTTCCGGCTGTCCCCCAGGGAGGCAATCTCCCTTTGAAATTCAGGGCGCCTTCCCGTAGTTTCCCCCGCGACTTCGAGGAGCGTTGCGAGGCCTTTCCGGCCCCAGGCTCGAAGCCGACTGACCCAACGGCGCTCACCTGAACGCGTTTCTTGCGAGGGTGAGGCGGCCTTTCTTTCCAGGGCCCAAGCCTCTCCCTTGCCGGCAGGCGCGCCACCTGGATCCGGAGCCACACATGACCGCGGTTACCCAGAAGCAGAATCAGGACTACGCCATCGCCGACCTCAAGCTCGCCAGCTGGGGCCGCAAGGAGATCCGCATCGCCGAGAGCGAGATGCCCGCGCTCATGGCGATCCGCGAGGAGTACGCGAAGCAGCAGCCGCTCAAGGGCGCTCGCGTCACGGGCTCGCTGCACATGACCATCCAGACGGCCGTGCTGGTGGAGACGCTCCAGGCGCTGGGCGCGCAGGTGCGCTGGGCCTCGTGCAACATCTTCTCCACGCAGGACCACGCCGCCGCCGCGCTGGTGGAGGCCGGCACCCCGGTGTTCGCCCACAAGGGCGAGTCCCTGAAGGAATACTGGGACTTCACCCACCGCATCTTCGAGTTCGGCCCCGCCGGCAGCGACCACGAGGGTCCGAACATGATCCTCGACGACGGCGGTGACGCCACGCTGCTCATGCACCTGGGCAAGCGCGCGGAGAAGGACCTGTCCGTCATCGCCAACCCCGAGAGCGAGGAGGAGCGCGAGCTGTACGCCTCCATCAAGGCCAAGCTCGCCGAGGACGGCACCTGGTACTCGCGCAAGAGCGCCAAGATCATGGGCGTCACGGAAGAGACGACCACGGGCGTGCACCGCCTGCAGGAGATGTCCGCCAAGGGCACGCTCCTGTTCCGCGCCATCAACGTCAACGACAGCGTGACGAAGAGCAAGTTCGACAACCTCTACGGCTGCCGTGAGTCCCTGGTGGACGGCATCAAGCGCGCCACGGACGTGATGGTGGCCGGGAAGATCGCCGTCGTCGCGGGCTACGGCGACGTGGGCAAGGGCTCCGCGCAGGCCCTGCGCGCGCTGTCCGCCCAGGTGTGGGTGACGGAAATCGACCCCATCTGCGCGCTCCAGGCCGCGATGGAGGGCTACCGCGTCGTGACCATGGATTACGCCGCGGACAAGGCGGACATCTTCGTCACCGCCACGGGCAACAAGTCCGTCATCACCCATGCGCACATGGCCAAGATGAAGGACCAGGCCATCGTCTGCAACATCGGCCACTTCGACAATGAGATCGAGGTCGCCTCCCTGGAGCAGTACAAGTGGGAGGAGATCAAGCCCCAGGTCGACCACGTCATCTTCCCGGACAACAAGCGCATCATCCTGCTGGCCAAGGGCCGTCTGGTGAACCTGGGCTGCGGCACCGGTCACCCCAGCTACGTGATGTCCAGCTCCTTCGCGAACCAGACCATCGCGCAGATTGAGCTCTACTCGCACAGCGACAAGTACCAGGTGGGCAAGGTGTACGTGCTGCCCAAGCACCTGGACGAGAAGGTCGCCCGGCTCCAGCTCAAGAAGCTCAACGCCCAGCTCACCGAACTCACCCCCGAGCAGGCGAACTACATCGGCGTGCAGAAGAGCGGCCCGTACAAGCAGGACACCTACCGCTACTAAGCGCGTCCTGACGTGACACATCCGGGGCACCGTGGGCTTCAGAAGCCCGCGGTGCCCTTCGTGTTTCAGAACAGCCGGTTGAGGCCGTTGAGCGCCGCCACGCGGTACGCCTCCGCCATGGTGGGGTAGTTGAAGGTGGTGTTGATGAAGTAGTCGATGCCGTTGCCCGGCCAGTCCTGCGCCATGATGGCCTGGCCGATGTGGATGATTTCGGAGGCGTTGTCCCCGAAGCAGTGGATGCCGAGAATCTCTCGCGTCTCCCGGTGGAACAGCAGCTTCAGCATGCCCACGGTGCGGCCGGTAATCTGCGCGCGCGCCAGGCTCTTGAAGAAGGCGTGGCCGACTTCATAGGGGACGCCCGCCTGGGTGAGCTCGCGCTCCGTGCGGCCCAGGCTGCTGATTTCGGGGCTGGTGTAGATGCCGGTGGGGATGTCCTTCACCAGCTTGTGCTCCGCCCGCCCCTCCACGATGTGCGTGGCGGCGAAGCGGCCCTGGTCATAGGACGCGCTCGCCAGCGACGGGGCGCCCACCACGTCACCCACCGCGTAGATGTGGGGCACGGACGTCTGGTAGCCGTCGTTGACCTGGATGCACCCGCGCGCGTCCACCGCGATGCCCAGCGCCTCCAGCCCCAGGTCCTGGCTGTTGCCGGAGCGGCCGTTGGCCCAGAGGAAGACGTCCGCCCTCAGCCGCTTGCCGCTCTTCAGCTGGAGCACCACGCTGTCGTCGTGCGGCTCCACGGAGACCATCTCCTCCTGGTGGCGGATGAGCACGCCCTGTTCGCGCAGGTGGTAGGAGAGGGCGTCCGAGATTTCGTCGTCCAGGAAGGACAGCAGCCGGTCGCGCGTGTTCACCAGGTCCACCTTCACGCCGAGCATCCGGAACATGGAGGCGTACTCGCAGCCGATGACGCCCGCGCCGTAGATGATCATCGACAGCGGGGACTCACGCAGCTTGAGGATGGTGTCCGAGTCGAAGATGCGCGGGTGGCGGAAGTCCACGCCTACGGGCCGGTAGGGCCTGGAGCCCGTGGCGATGACGAAGGCGTCCGCGGTGAGCAGCTCCACGGAGCCGCGCGGCTCCGTCACCTCCACCGTGTGCGCGTCCCGGAACTTCGCGCGGCCCACCACCAGCTCCACGCGGTTGCGCTCGTAGAAGGTGGTGCGCAGCTGCACCTGCTTGGACACGACGGTGGTCGCCACGCGCATCATGTCCTTGAGCGTGGTGTGCCGGGCCAGGTCCGCCCGCATCTCCGGGTGGTCCTGCTGCACGTCCATCAGCCGCTGGATGGCGTGGCGCAGGGCCTTGGAGGGGATGGTGGCGGTGTGGGTGCAGGCGCCGCCTACGAGGGCTCCCTGCTCCACGGTGCACACCTTGCGGCCGGACTTCACCGCCTTCATCGAAGCCCCTTCACCGCCGGGACCGGAGCCGAGGACCACCACGTCGAACCGCCGAGCGCTCATGGGTCCGGAGTGTTCCCCCAACCCCGGCCCCGAGGGAAGAAATCACCTCGGGGCCGGGCACTGCTTCACACATCAGTGCCTACAGGGCGGCTTCAGTAGGACGCCTGAAGCGTCAGCCCGGCGTAGTCCGTGTAGCCCTTGATCATCACGTGGTAGACGCCCGCGACGGGGTTGCTGATGAGGCACGACTCCGTGTTGCCGCCCGTCAGGGGACGGCAGTCGTAGACGGAGTCCTCGGGCTTCGAGCCCTGACGCACGTACAGGTCCGCGTCGCCCGTGCCGAACATCGTCTGCACGAGCAGCGAGCTCTTCCCGGCCGGCACGGTGATGGTCCAGTAGCGGTACGAGTCCTTCGCGCCCGACAGGCCCGTCACCGGGACGTTGTTGGTCAGCGTGCCCGTGCCCGGGTTCCCCGTGCCGCCGGTGACGTAGGCGCCGCGCAGGGAGGCGTTGGTGAGCGTTCCGGACGAGGAAGCGTTGTACACGCGCACGTGCCAGATGCCCGCCGCGGGATTGGAGACGGTGCACGTCTGGTTGTTGCTGCTGCTCGTGTTGGCCACGCAGTCATAGGAGGACAGCGTGGGCGCGCTGCCAAGCTTCGCGTAGAGGAACGCGGTGCCGCCCGAGCCACTGGTGGTGCTGAAGGTAACGCTCGAAGCCCCCGACGGGATGGTGAGCGTGTAGTCGCAGGAGAAGCCTCCCGGAGGCGCGCTCAGGCCGTACGTGGTGGTGTTGTTGTTGAGCGGGCTGGTGGACGTGCACCCCGGCTGGCCCTCCGACAGGGTGTAGGTTCCCGTGATGCTCACATTGGAGAACGACCCGGTGCCGTACAGGCGCGCCCAGTAGGTCCCGGGAGACGTCACGTTGACGGAGCAGGTCTCGGAGTTGCTGTAGAGGCTGCCCGACTTGCAGTCGTAGACCGACTCGGTGGGGGAGGCATCCCGGCGCACGAACAGGTCGGCGTTGCCGCTGCCGCCGCTGGTGTTGAACGTCACCTTGGTGGCACCGGTGGGGACATACAGCTTGTAGATGCAGGACCAGTCGCCCGTGTTCGCGCTGATGCCGGTCAGGGTCACGTCCTTGGTCAGCGTGGTACTGCTGGTGCAGCCCGTCTGTCCGGAAGGCGTGGACGTCGCCTTCAGGGTCGCGCCGCTGAACGCAGAGTAGCCGTACAACTTCACGTAGTACGTGCCCACCTGCGCGCCGGTGATGGAGCAGGACTCCGTGCTGCTGGAGCCAGCAGAGCTACAGGTACTGCTCCCCGTGGTCGGCTCCGAGCCGTACTTCACATACAGGTCCACGTCGCCCGAACCGCCGGAGGTGCTGAAGGTGAGGTTGCTGTTCGCGGACGCGACGTACAGCGTGTACGTGCAGGAGTACTCCCCCGCGTTCGCGCTGATGCCGGTGACAGTCACGTTGGGGGTGAGGGCAATGCTGCTGGTGCATCCGGCCAGGGCCTGCACCCGTTCTTCCGGCGGGGGACCCTTCTCCTCCGCAGGGGCCTGTTCAGCGGCCTCGGTGGGGTTCTCCAGCTCCGTCTCAGCGCCCTGCTCCATCTCCGCGCCACAGCCCGTCAAAGCACACGTCAGCCACACGGCGGCCAGGGACTTCAATCCAATATGTTTCAAGATGTTCCTCGGTTTGTGAGAACGCTTGTCGCCAGGGGGGAGCGAAAGCTTGTCGTCCGTCCGGCCTCGGACAGTACGCAAGCTATCAAGCGTGTCTGACATTCCGCGTGAGGACGGCCCGCACGGAGCGCACGGGCCGAATGCGGCCTTCTCAGGGCGAGAGGAAGAGGCTCTCGCCCTGGGCCAGGCGCTTGTGGGCGGCTCGCGTGTCCAGCTTGATGAGGACCTTCGGGTCCTCGTCCGCCTGCTCCTCCGCGGAGAGGGAATCCCATTCCTCCAGGTCGAGGACCTCCGGAACGACAAGCGTGCGCAGGTCGGGAGGGTTCTGCGACTTGATGACCTTGCGGCCGTTCATCACGTAGTGCGTGAGATGCTTCGCGTGCAGCTGGGACGCGTCTCCAAAGAGGGTGAGCCACGCGCCAGAGCCGGAGTCGACGAGCTCCGCCTCCACCACTCCCGCCGCGTACGTCACGCTGTCCATCGAGGTCGCGACGAGCGTCTCCTTCACGCGCAGCGTGCCGGTGCAGACGAAGGTGAAGCCCACGCCGACGAAGAGGTTGCGGCACGTGACGTCGCCGAACACGACGAGGACGCCCTCGTCCCGCCTGGCGGCTTCCACCAGCACGTTGCCTTCGACGTCCAGGTTCCCCATCACCAGCGTGTAGGCGTTGGGCGGCCGCCAGGGAGCGGCGCCCGTCTCCTTCACCTCCGCGGGCTGGGCCCAGGGCTCCTCGACGTCCAGGGTGAACAGGCCCTCGACGAACTTGCGCAGCGCTTCGGGCGCGGACTGGAGCTGGGGCGGGGCGGTGG